>JANNKX010000302.1:0-17582 GCA_031396505.1 Rhodobacterales bacterium | reverse complement strand
AGATTTTGTTCAAGTTTTTTTAACACTTTTACTTCACCGCCCCAGCCGCCATCCCCTTGATGATGAACCGCTCCAGCAACACCCCGATCACGATCAACGGCAGGATCGCGGCCCATGACAGGGCCGCCATCGACCACCACGAAATACCCTGCGATCCGGTCTGGCTGGCAACCATGACAGGCAGGGTATTGGCGTAGGTCGAGGTCAGCAGGGCGGCAAAGAAATATTCGTTCCACGTCAGCACCAGTGCCAGAATAAAGGCCGCAACCATGCCGGGCAGCGCGATGGGCATGATGATGGTCAGGAACGCACCCCAGATCGACAGGCCATCGACGAGGGCGGCCTCTTCAAGCTCGGTAGGGATGGATTCGAACTGATCCTTCATGATCCAGATCACGATGGGCAGCACCGACAGCGTATACAGCAGGATCAACCCGATGCGGGTGTCCAGCAGATCAACCTCGCGGTACAGCACGAGGAACGGCAGGGCCAGAACGACGGGGGGCAGGATCAGCTGCGACAGAAAGAAGAATGAGATGTCCTGATTTTTCATAAAGCCGAACCGGTACTGAAACCGCGACAACCCGTAGGCCGCAAGGCTTCCCAAGGCGACGGCGAGCACGGACGACGACACGGCGGTGATGACCGAATTCCAGAACCGTTTCAGAAATTCCTCGCGGACCGTGCTGGTGGAATTGATGGTATCGGGTGACAGACCAAGCGCGCGCCAGCCCTTCCAGTCGGGCATGAAATCCCACCATGGTACCAGCGCGCCCTTCATCACGTTGGGGGCGGTTTTGAAACTGGTGGTCAGGGTCCAGTAGATGGGGAACAGGCAGATGACCGCCCAGAGGATCAGCGCGCCGTAGATGGCCGTGCGTCCGACCCACGGATTCATCCGGAAGCTGCGGTCGGCGGCGCTGTCCTTGAAAATCTGCGTGGTCATACCCTTGGCCTTGTATAGCGATCGGCGATTTTCATCAGCAGGGTCATGAAGATGATGATGATGACCAGATAAACCATGGCCAGAAGGGTGCCATAGCCGACGTTTGACCGATCACGATATTCGCGGAAGATGAAACTGGTCACCGTATCGGTGGCACCACCGGGGCCGCCTGCGGTGACGTTGATGACGATATCGGCAAGTTTCAGCTTGAAGATGATGCGGATCAGGATTGCGGTGATGGATACTGGCAGCATCAGGGGAAAGGTGATTTCCCAGAACGCCTTCCAGCCGGTGGCGCCATCAACCTTTGCGGCCTCGGTCAGTTCTTTCGGGATCGCCTGCAGGCCTGCAAGGATCATGATCATCATGAAGGGTATAAAGGTCCAGGCATCCATCAGCATGATCGACAGTTTGGCAACAACGGGCGAGCCAAAAAAGGACGGATCATCCCAGCCAAGCGCGCGGGCGAAGGTTGCCAGCGGGCCAAAGCGCACCTCCATCATGGATTTTCCGATCATCCAGGACACGGCGACGGGCGATAGCATCAGCGGCAACAGGAACGCCACGCGAAAGAATTTGCGCGCCCGGATCTGCCCGTTCAGCATCAGGGCAAGGCCGAAGGCGACGGCGTATTCGACAATGATGGCAAGGGTATACCACACCATGTTCAGCATGGCGTTCCAGTAGAACGGGTCGGCCCACATCTGGCGAATGTTATCCAACCCGTTGAACTGCCGTCCTTCGGGACTGGACAGGTTCCAATCGGAAAGTGCGATCAGAACGCCAAACAACAGGGGAAACACGGTCAGCGACACCACGAACAGGGCGGCGGGCAGCACGAACAACACACGCTTGCCGGCTTCACCACGCATCAGGACCTGCCCCCAGCACAGCGCAATGGACCATAGCACATAGGCATAAAGGGTGGGCCGCCAATTGGCGAAACCGAAATCGCGTGCGGCGGTCACTTGCATGGTCTGCATGGTCGCAACCATGACAAGCAGGGCCGCAGATCCCCAGATGATCCCGCGGCCAAGGCGCTTTCGGGCGGCCGAGATATTGTCGTTCGTGACGACATGCAGAAGATCACCATTACTCATGACTGACATGTTAGCGGCGGGGGGGCGCTGTGGGAAGGGGGCATCGCAGAGTGCGACATGCGCAGCGGGAATCGGAAAATATCACAGGGCAGGGGTGCGACATCTGACACCCGCGACAGGACCGACAGCATCATTCAAGCGGTGTTGCGCACCTGCGAGAAGGTTCGGCTTCATCCCGTTAAAATATTGTTCATAAACAGTAATACGGAAATCTGCGGGTGCAGTAAGAGGCCTGTGTAAATAAATCATGTCAACACAAACTTACAGTTGCATATGTCGCACCCCTGTGACACATTGTCACTGTGACGACATGTGCTGAAGCAGGCCGGGGTCGCAACACAATCGGACGCGCGGAGTGTCGTCAACGCGTTCATGACCACAGCGACGACGCAGGTACGGAGGGGCAACATGTCCAGCGATCCAAATAAAGTATGGCCGACCGGCCTGACACTGACAGAAGCTGAAGAAGTACACAGCTATCTCATCGACGGCACCCGTGTGTTTGGGGTTATCGCCCTGATTGCGCACCTTCTGGTTGCCGTTTCCACACCGTGGCTTGGGTAAGGGGGGCGCATCATGAACAACGCAAAAATGTGGCTTGTCGTCAAGCCGACCGTGGGGGTCCCATTGTTTCTGACGGCGGTTGCCGTTGGTTCCTTCGCGGTGCATGTCGCCGTGCTGAGCAACACGACCTGGGTTGCTGACTTCCTGTCGGGCAAACCGATCGGCAACGGGACAGCGGCGCTGGAGCAGACCGTTCCGCATGTGGCGAATGCAGCCTATGTGGCCGAAGGCGCGCAAGAGGTGCTGGTTGTCATGCCCGATGGCACGACGGCGCGCGCCATTCTGCAAATGCCGTCAACCGTCGCGGCACTTGAATAAAAGCTCCGCTTGATGGAATGATACAGATGCAGGGCCTGTTGCGGCAGGCCCTGTGCATTTTTGGCAGGCTGTGATCTTGTTTTCCCTGACAGGATCCCGAACAGAAACGGCCCAGGTCCGATGTTTGACTATCGACGTTTCGCACTTGGCAAGCTTTCCGGTCTTGGGCCGCGCTTTCTGCCCTTTGCGGATGTTGCCAGTGCCGAAGTTCCCTTGTCGCGCCTGTTGCGGCTGTCGCTGTTTCAGGTGACTGTCGGGATGGCGCTGGTGCTGCTGGTTGGTACGCTGAACCGGGTCATGATCGTGGAATTGCAGGTGCCCGCCACGCTGGTTGCGCTGATGCTGGCGCTGCCGTTGGTTTTTGCGCCGTTCCGGGCGCTGATCGGGTATAAATCCGACAATTTTCAGTCCGCCCTTGGCTTGCGCCGTCTGCCTTACATCTTCAAGGGGACAATGCTGCAATTTGGCGGCTTTGCGATCATGCCTTTTGCGCTGCTGGTGCTGTCGGGCTATGGCGAGGCGGTCGATGCCCCGCGCTGGATCGGGCTGTCGGCGGCGGCCCTTGCCTTTCTTCTGGTGGGGGCGGGGGTGCATATCGTGCAAACCGTGGGTCTGGCGCTGGCGACGGATCTTGTCCCCGAGGCGGACCAGCCGAAGGTCGTGGGCCTGATGTATGTGATGCTACTGGTCGGCATGATTGTCAGCGCATTCGTGTTCGGCACGTTATTGGAGAATTACACCCCTGGCCGTCTGGTGCAGGTCATTCAGGGCGCTGCCGTGGTCACGATCGTGCTGAACGGCATCGCCATGTGGAAGCAGGAGCCGCGCAACCGCGAACGCGGGCTGGCACCGCCACCCGTCATGGGCTTTGCGGAAAGCTGGACACGTCTGACGCAGGGACGCGGCATGATCCGTCTGTTTGCGGTGATTGCGCTGGGTACGGCGGGATTCGGGATGGCGGATGTGTTGCTTGAACCCTTCGGTGGGCAGGTCTTGCAGATGAGGGTGGCACAGACCACCAAACTGACGGTGGTTCTGGCGCTTGGCAGCCTTGTGGGCTTTGCGCTGGCATCGCGTTGGCTGGGGCGCGGGGCGCGGCCGATGGATGTGGCGGTGCTTGGCGCGGCCCTTGGCGCGCCCGCATTCGGATGTGTCATTCTTGCGGCGATGGCGCTGTCGGTGCCGACGCTGATCGGGGCGACGCTGGTGGCGGGATTTGGCGCGGGGCTGTTTGGCCATGGCACGCTGACCGCCACGATGCGGGCCGCCCCGCGTGACCAGATCGGGCTCGCGCTTGGCGCATGGGGTGCGGTGCAGACCACGGCTGCGGGGATTGCGATTGCGGTGGGCGGCGTGATCCGGGATGTGGTGGTTGCATCGCACAGTGCCGATAGCCCGGCTGCGGGTGCCTATATCCCGGTGTTCGCAATCGAGGCGGGCTTGCTGGTGCTGGCCATTATCGTCGCATCACCCCTTATGCGGCGTCAGCCGGGACAGGCATCTGATACTGCGGCGGCAGAGGGGCGGCAGCGCCGCATGCCTGTGCCGAAGGTTTGAAATGCAACGGCCAAAGGTCCGGCCATAAGACAACAGGGTGACCCATGACCACGATCATTACACGACTTTACGCTGATACGGCCACCGCGCGCGCGGTGGCAGGTGCGTTGATGGCCAGTGGTCATGACGCAGATACGGTTGATGTGATTGCACGCGACGGCGCGTCCGATCTGGCAGGCCGGATGCACATGGCGCGCATAAGTCCGGCTGCGGCGACCCTGTACGCCGCAGCCGTGCAGGATGGCAAAGCGCTGCTGGTCGTGCGCGCACCGTTCGCGCCGATCGGGGCCGCGCGGCATGCGATGAAAATCGTGGACCGCACGCCATCGTTGAAGGTGGGCGTGGCGGATGAAAACGAATACATCCGTGAGACACCTTCAGCCAAATTTAGCAGCAGCGTGATGACGGATCATCCGCTGGTGATGTCGAACCCGCATCGTAACTTGTCACATGGGCATGTTCTTGGGGCGAACCCGATCCTCGCCCCGCGGGAGCGGCGTTCGGCCATTGCCGGGGGAAAACACATGTCGCGGTTGTTCTGGCCAATGCGATTGGTGTCGGCCAATGCGAAAGAAGGAAGGTCGGCCATTCGCGGTGGATGGCTTTTCTCATCGATCTTCGACATCCCGACGGTCTGGCGGTAGCGGTGATCGACAAGCCCGGTGCAAGCCGGGCTTGGTTATAGCAGGCTGATCAGGCGATCCGCCTCATGCGCGACTGGGGTCAGTTTGGTGCGGTCCTCGCCGGGATGGAACCTTGCGCGGGTGGCGGTGGACATCGGGGCGGGGGTCGCGATCAGAACGCGCGGCCCGATGCGGACGGTTTCAGCCATCCATGAGCGGGCGAGCGTGATTTGCGCGGCCTTTGTGGCACCGTAGGCCCCAAAGAATTTCTGCCCGATGGATGGATCATCAAAAAACATCGCCGTGCCCTGATGTGCGCGCAAGAGGGGTTCGATCATCGGGATCAGAAGGCCTGTCGCGCGGGCATTGGTGGCGATGGATTTGTCCCAGTCGCGGTCGTCAATGGCCGCGGCAGGCGACAGGGGGGGGGCATGCACAGCCGTATGCAACCATGCGGCGACACCCCCCCAACGGTCATGGACGCTGCGGCACAGATGACGCATGGCATCGGGATTGGTAATGTCCATCGGTGCAAGGGTCAGCCCACCCGCGCCGGGCAGTTTCAACGCCTTCACCGCATCGTCGAGATCCTCCAGCCCGCCGACGGTGCGGGCGACGGCAACGACATGCCAGCCGTGTGTTGCAAGCCCTTGGGCCAATGCAAAACCAAGCCCGCGCGAGGCACCGGTGACGAGGGCGATTTTCTGGGTCATATGGCAGTGTCCGTTGAGAGGGTGGAGCCTCCGGCGGGGATATTTGTGAACAGATGAAAGGGCAAGGGGTTACGCTTTGCCGTAGCCAGCGGCAAGTTCGGCGAGGCGGGCGTCGATGATTTGCAGCACGAGCGCGGCGGGCAGCGGGCGGTCTGGGGTGAAGAGAACGCCGCTTTTGGAGGTTTTGAACGGGGTGCAGTCGATATGGGGGATGATGCTGCCGGAATGG
The DNA here is from genome assembly GCA_031396505.1 of Rhodobacterales bacterium. Lineage (GTDB taxonomy): Bacteria > Pseudomonadota > Alphaproteobacteria > Rhodobacterales > Rhodobacteraceae > JAAFHS01. The sequence goes on along the minus strand of JANNKX010000302.1, from coordinate 11,532 downwards.
GGGTAAAGGCCGAGGTGTTGCGCGAAGGCGGCGTAGCCTGCGACCATTTTTCCCTTTGGGCCGGGCTGGCGGAAGCCGGGCATCGCATAGGACATGCATTCGATATGGTCTGGCAGACGGGCGGCGATCACGGCGCGCAAGGCTTGCAGGGCGGCGGCTTGATCCGGGGGCAGGTTGGCAAGATAGGTGTCGACTTCAACGCTCATTCCGCCGCTTTCATCTGGAACCCCTGTTCGATCTTGTCGGATGGGGCCACGGGGTATTCGCCGGAAAAGCAGGCGTCGCAGTATTGCGGGCTGGCGTTATCGCGACCCTGTGCCTGCCCGGCGGCGCGGTAAAGGCCATCGAGCGACACGAATTTCAGGCTGTCGACGCCGATCCATTCGCGCATTTCTTCTTCGGACATCGTGGCGGCCAGAAGTTTGTCGCGTTCCGGCGTATCGACGCCGTAAAAGCAGGGCCATGCCGTGGGGGGGGAGGCGATGCGGAAGTGGACCTCCGCCGCCCCCGCCTCCAATATCATGTCCTTGATCTTGCGGCTGGTGGTGCCGCGCACGACGGAATCGTCGACAAGAATGACCCGTTTGCCCTTGATCAGGGCGCGGTTGACGTTGAGTTTCAGGCGCACGCCCATGTTGCGGATATGGTCGGTGGGTTCGATAAAGGTGCGGCCCATGTATTGATTGCGGATGATGCCCATCGCATAGGGGATGCCTGATTCCTGGCTGTAGCCGATGGCGGCAGGGGTGCCAGAGTCGGGCACGGGGCAGACGAGGTCGGCATCCACAGGCGCCTCACGCGCCAGTTCGCGGCCGATGGCGGCGCGGGTTTCATAGACCGACCGCCCGCCGATGATGCTGTCGGGGCGCGAGAAATAGACGTTTTCAAAGATGCAGAAGCGGGATTTTGCGGGCGCAAAGGGGCGGGTGGAGTTGACCTTGCCATCCTCAATGACGACCATCTCGCCGGGTTCAATTTCACGTACAAACTCGGCACCGATGATATCGAGGCCGCAGGTTTCCGATGACAGCGCCCAGGCGCTATCGCTGATCCGGCCAAGGACCAACGGGCGCACGCCAAGCGGATCGCGCACGCCGATCAGTTTGGTGCGCGTCATGGCGACGACGGAAAACGCACCCTCGACCCGGCGCAGAGCATCCTTGATGCGTTCGCCAAGGGTTTTCTGGATCGACCGCGCCATCAGGTGGATGATGCATTCGCTGTCGGATGAGGATTGGAAGATGCTGCCGCGTTCAATCAACTCGCGCCGCAGGGCGTCGGCGTTGGTGATATTGCCGTTATGGGCGATGGCGCAGCCGCCCATGGAGAACTCGCCAAAGAACGGCTGCACGTCGCGGATGGCGGTCGCCCCTTTTGAGCCTGCGGTGGAATAGCGCACGTGGCCGATGGCCAGCTGGCCCGGCAGCGTGTCCATCACATCGGGTTTTGTGAAGTTGTCGCGCACGTAACCAAAGCGGCGGGCAGAGTTGAAACCATGGCTGGGATCATAGCTGACGATGCCGCCCGCCTCTTGGCCCCGGTGTTGCAGGGCGTGCAGGCCGAGGGCCACGAAATTGGATGCATCCTCGACACCGATGGTGCCGAAAATGCCGCATTCCTCCTTCAATTTGTCATCATCGAAGGGATGGGAAAGCATGCGCATGAAAGGGGGGTCCTTATCCGCTGGCTGAATGACAGCCATGTAAAACAGACAGGGCGGATTGTCACGCGGATAGCGGTGTCATCGGCGTGCAGGGGCAAAGATCGCCGTCAAGAACAGCAGGACGCCTGCAATCAGATAGGCGGGCCCACCAAGCCCCAGATGCGCCTGCGCCTGTTGCAGCAGTTGCGGGCCCAGATCAGAGGGAAGCTGGTCCAGAAACCCTTCGGCGCGGGCGCGGTAGGCGGCGTAGCCCGCATAGGCGATCAGACCGACGGGAATACCGCCCAGAAGCGTGCCCATCCATTTGCCATAGTATCCCAGAAGCCCGATCAGCGCGAACAGGGCGGCGAGCGGAAACGACAGGGCAAAGGCAAGCGCGGCAATTGCAGCGGTGTTATAGGGATCGACGTCAGGGGCGGCGTTGGGCAGATCAGAAAAATCGCGGATGTCACTGATACCGGGGTTCGCGTCGATGATCTGGCGCAGTCCGTCCAGCAATGAATAGGTGCCGTAGGTCGGGCTATCGACCCAAGGCAGGGCAAAGCTGCCGACCATGACCACAGAAAATAAGACCCCAAGCCACCGCATCCGGCATCCTTTCACGTCTGCCCGTCGGGGCATTGTTTCGAGGGCGGTGATAGTCGATCAATTTGGCGGGATTGTGGCCAGAACGAAAACAATCAGGGTGCTGGTGCTGGTGCTGCGTCGGGCGCGGGTGGGGCCGCGGGCGCGGGCGTTTGTCCTGCGGCGCAGACCTGTGTCAGGTCGTTATAGCGCGTCAGAATCCAGCCCGGCGCATCGGTGGGGATCGCCGCATCAATGCGCCCTTGAATGGAGGCCACAACCTTGGCGGTGCGCGAATTGTCGACCATCGGCACGGTATTTGCCGCAACGGCGCGGTCAAAGACGACAAACGCGATGACCACCAGCAGCACGCCGCGCAGCACACCAAACAGGAAGCCAAGTGCCTGATCAATGCCGCCAAGCGCCGAGCGTTGGACAATCGAGGACAGCAGCGGCGTGAACAGCGCGGCCAGCACAAGGCCTATGGCAAAGACCCCGGCAAAGGCCGCGATGATCGACAATTCGCAACTGTCGCGCAGGAATTCACCGACAACGGGGATTTCCTTGACCAGAGGCTGCGCCTGCGACGCGAAGATGTAGGCCAGCACGGCCGCACCCACCCAGCCGACAATGGCCATCAACTCGCGCACGACCCCCCGGCTGTACGCAAGGATTGCAGACAGCACGATAAGTACCGCAACAACGCCATCCACTACGGTAAAGTCCATGCCTGCTCTCCTTCAGGGGCGTCAGCCGGCCCCAAACATTTCGCCCACAAAGGCCGTCAGGTCCGGCATCTGCCGCACCGTCAGACCCGACGCCTCGCCCAGTTTTGATCCGTGTGGCGCGACCGCCTGCGAGAAACCAAGTTTTGACGCCTCTTTCAACCGGTTTTCGGTCTGTCCCACGGGCCGCAGCGCGCCAGACAGGCTAATCTCGCCAAATAGCACCATATCGGGCGGGATTGCCACATCTTCCCGCGCAGATAGCAAGGCTGCCGCAATCGCAAGATCGGCTGCGGGTTCGTTCACGCGCAATCCGCCCGCCACGTTCAGGAACACATCAAGGCCCGTGAACGGGATACCGCAGCGCGCCTCAAGCACCGCAAGGATGGTTGACACGCGCCCGCTATCAAGACCCACCACCGTGCGGCGCGGGGTGCCGAGGGATGACTGCGACACCAGCGCCTGAATTTCCGTCAACACAGGGCGCGTGCCTTCGATGCCCGCAAACACGGCAGAACCGGGGGCAGGGCGGTCACGGTCGGACAGGAATAGCGCGGAGGGGTTGGTGACCTGCTGCAAGCCATCGCCCGTCATCTCAAACACACCGATTTCATCGGCCGGGCCAAAGCGGTTTTTCACCGCGCGCAGGATGCGGAACTGGTGGCCACGCTCGCCCTCGAAATAGAGCACGGTATCGACCATGTGTTCGACCACGCGCGGGCCTGCGATCTGGCCGTCTTTCGTGACATGGCCCACAAGGATGATGGCGACGCCCCGGCGTTTGGCGAAGGTCACCAGCTCATGTGCTGCCGCGCGGACCTGTGATACCGAGCCGGGGGCAGCCTCGATACTGTCAAGCCACATGGTCTGAATGGAATCGATGATCGCAAGACCGGGGCGTTCCGCATCAAGTGTCGTCAGAATGTCGCGCAGGTTGGTTTCCGCGCCAAGGATCACGGGCGCATCCGTCAGCCCCAGCCGGGCCGCCCGCATCCGCACCTGCGCCGGGGCCTCTTCGCCCGAGATGTACATACATTTCACGCCAGCCTTGGCAAAGCTTGCCGCCGCCTGCAACAGCAGCGTCGATTTGCCGATGCCCGGATCGCCGCCCACCAGAATGGCGGATGCAGGCACAAGGCCGCCGCCCAGCACGCGGTCCAATTCATCAATGCCGGAACTGGCGCGTGGGGGCGGGGCTTCCTCGGTTGCAAGATCGGTCAGCGCGATGGTGCGGCCACGGCTGCCAAGCGCCTTGGGGCCTGCCGACAGCGGGGCCTCTTCAATGATGGAATTCCACGCGCCACAGGCATCGCAGCGCCCTTGCCATTTCTTATGCGCGGCCCCGCAGGCGTTGCAGGTGAAACTGGGGCTGGATTTGCTCATGCGGCGTTGATGCCCGAAGTCGTGACAGGCATCAAGGCTTGGTCTTTTTGCCGGCGATGTAGGACACCCACAGCGAGGCAAGGATGCAGGCCGTAAACAGGTAAAGCCCCCATGCGACCTCGACCGTGGCCATGCCGACGCCTTTCACCACCACGATATAAAGCGCGATCAGAAACACATCCGCCATGGCCAACTTGCCAAGGATGTTCAGCGCGGGCAGCACGCGGGGCGACAGTAGGCGGAAATGCAACAGCGCAAGGCCGATGGTTTTCATCCACGGCGCGAAAATTGCCATGACGGTCACCAGCAGGGCAAGAAACACGTCACTTTCCCACAGGGATTGCAACCCGGTGATGACCGAAATTTCGTCCAGCCCGAACAGCGGCAGAAGGCCTGCGCGCAGCAGGGGCGCAAACCAGGCAATCGGGAACAGCACCAGCAGCGCCAGATTAAGTGCCTTTGTCAGGTTGGTCATGGCGCAAAGCCCTCGCTGTATCCACCGGTTGGGGTGACACAGGACAGCGCCATTGCACAAGGGGGACTATTTCGCGGGTTTCGGCAGGGCCACGACGTTCTGATCGGATTTTTCTGACAGATCAAGGCCAAGGCTGGGAAGGATATCGCGGAGATCGGCCTCCAGCCTGCGCATCTGTACTTGCGCGATCCGCTCTTCCGCCTCGACATCCGTCAGCCAGCGGCGCAATTGGTCACAGGTGCCGCGCGCAATCTTGATGCGGTCTGTCAGCGTCTGCACCTCTTCCTGGCGCTGTTTCAGGAAAATCTTGGCACGCGCCACCTTGTCATCAGAATAGGCGCGGGCCAATTCGCGCGTCTCAAAGCTCATCTGGGCGGCCATCTGCAACAGTTCGGGTTCCAGCATCGACAGATCGGGATGTTTGCGCATCTGGTCCATCCGCGCGCGCATGCTGTCAAATTCGCCCGATAGCGCGAATACCCCCGCACGATCGGCGGCATGGGCCATCCGGTAGGCGCGGGCGACATCCTCCATCCCCATCTGGAAACTGCGGTGCGACCGTTCCAACCTTGCCATACGCAAGTTTGCGGGCAGGAAAAAGCACAGCAACACAAACACCAGCGTGAGGGCGAGTTGCGCCCACATACCGGCGCTGGGCAGGACTGACGCGCCAAACCGGAGTGTCAGGTCCGGCCATGGCAGCGCCCCGAACGCCGCTGCAAGGCTTGCCCCGGCCAAGGCCACCGCCAACGCCACGATCACCCCTTGGGCAAGATCCTGTGCCGTGCCCTGCACCTGTCGCAACACTGCAAATCGTTCACGCAACATGATCCCGGACCCCCATCCGCGACGGACCGCCTTGTGCGACCTTCGTGCCAAGGAAGGGCAATTCCGGCCCTATTGCAAAGAGTTTTTTGGATTTTTCCGCAACGCAATCAGCAATTTGCGGGTAGACCATGGGATTGTTTCCAATCCCGAAACGCGCGCACAACCCTTAGGCGAAACGGGTCAACGCACAGCCTCAATCGGCCCATCGGCGCGGCCATGGATGAACTGCTGCACATAAGGGTCGGGGGCAGAATCGAGCGCTCCCACCGGGCCTGTCCACTGGATCACCCCCCGGTGCAGCATCGCGACAGAATCAGCGATGGCGCGCACTGATGTCATGTCATGGGTGATCGTCATCGCGGTGGCACCCATTTCGACGACGATTTCGCGGATCAGGTCGTTGATGACGCCCGCCATGATCGGGTCAAGGCCGGTGGTCGGCTCGTCAAAAAAGATGATCTCAGGCTCGGCGGCGATGGCCCGCGCCAGCCCCACGCGTTTCTGCATGCCGCCCGACAATTCGGCGGGGAACATGTCGGCGACTGCAGGCGTCAGCCCGACGCGGCGCAGCTTTTCGATGGCGATGGTGCGGGCCTGATCCTTTGGCAGCTTGCCCGCGCCACGCATCAGGCGGAAGGCGACGTTTTCCCAGACTTTCAGCGAATCAAACAGCGCGCCACCCTGAAACAGCATGCCGAAACGGGCTAGAAACGGATCACGTTCGGCGCGGGCCACATCCAGCCCGTCCAGCGTGATGATGCCTTTATCGTGTTTCACAAGGCCAAGGATGCATTTCAGCAGCACGGATTTCCCCGTCCCCGATCCGCCAATGATGACCATCGATGATCCCTTGGCAATTGTCAGGTTGACGCCCTGCAAGACCTTGTTTGCACCAAAGGATTTGTAAACGTCATGCAGTTCGATCATTGGCCGAACATCACGGAAGTCAGGATGAAATTCGCAGCCAGTATCAGGATCGCCGCCGTCGCCACCGCGTTTTTGGTGGCCGCCCCCACGCCTTGCGCGCCGCGCCCCGATTGCATGCCATAAAGGCAGCCGATGGTGGTGGCGATAAAGCCGAAGACGGCCCCCTTGATCAGCGAGGTGATGATGTCTGACGCCTCCAGAAAATCCACCGTGTTCTTGATATAGGTCGCGCGGTTGAACCCCAACTGCCCGGTGGCGACGGTAAAGCCACCCATGATGCCGATGATGTCGCCGATGCCCACAAGGATGGGCACGCACAAAACCCCTGCCAGCACGCGCGGCACTGTGAGATATTTCATCGGGTTGGTGGACAGGGTCACCAGCGCGTCGATCTGTTCGGTGACCTTCATCGTGGCAATCTCGGCGGCGATCGACGATGTGACGCGCGCGGCGATCATCAGGCCCACGAGGACGGGGCCAAGTTCGCGCACCATGCCGATGGCAACGATCTGGGGCACCACCGCCTCAGCCGAAAACCGCTGCCCACCTGCATAGATTTGCAAGGCCAACGCGCCGCCGGTAAACAGCGCGGTCATGCCGACGACGGGTAGCGACAGCCAGCCCACCTGCAGCAGCGCGGTCAGAAACTCACGCGGGTAGAACGGTGGGCGGAACACGTGGCCGATGGCTTGGGCGGCATAGATCGCGATGCGGCCAAGGCTTGCCAGCGCCGTGGTGACGGGGCGGCCAATCCCGGCAAGCACACCAGCGGGCGTCATGCGCCGCCCTCGATATAGCGGCGGACATAGCGCGCACCCAGCGACGTCAGCACCTCATATCCGATTGTGCCCGCAGCGTCGGCCAGATCATCCACCGTCTGATGCGGCCCGATGATATCAAGGCTGCGCGGCACGTCTGGCAGATGCGAAATGTCGGCGGTGATCAGGTCCATCGACACGCGGCCCACCAGCGGGCAGGGCGTGTTGCCATCCCACAGCACAGACGCATTCGACAGCGTGCGCAACAGACCGTCGGCGTAACCGCCACTAAGTGTGGCAATCATGGCGGGGCCTTCGGCGATCCAGGATGCGGCATAGCCGACAGCCTCGCCTGCGCCCACATCGCGGGTCTGGATGATCGGCAGGTATACGGTCACAACGCGCGACGCCGCCTCGAACGGGCGACCGCCGTACAGGCCAACGCCGGGGCGGGTCAGATCAAAGTGGTATTCGGGGCCAAGCAGAATGCCGCCTGTCGCCGCCAGCGACCGGGGCACGCCGATGCCATCCGTCATCGTGCGAAACGCCGCCAGTTGTTCTTCGTTCATCGGGCTGTCGGGTTCATCGGCGCAGGCCAGATGCGACATCACCAGTTCCGGCCCGGCCTCAAGCAGAATCGCCGCCACCGCCTGCCATTCGGCCTGTTCCAGCCCAAGGCGGTTCATGCCGGTATCCAGTTGCACACCAAAGGGCTGTCCAGGCAGCGCCTCCAGATGCCGTGTGATCTGATCGATGGAGTTCAGCATCGGGGTCAGATCAAGATCATGGATCATCTCGGTATCGCCGGGCATATGGCCCGACAGCACCGCAATCTGTGGCCCCTGACCAAGGGCCTGGCGTACGGCAGCACCCTCTTCGGCCACGGCCACAAAGAACCGCCGCGCGCCCGCCTGTGCCAGCGCCCGCACGACGCGCCCCGCGCCAAGGCCGTAAGCGTCGGCCTTGACCACCGCCGCCGTCTGCACGTCGGGGGCCGACAGACGATCAAGCGCGCGCCAGTTGGCGACGATTGCGTTCAGATCAATACTCAGGGTTCCGGTGGCCATGGCGCCTTTCATGCAGGTGATTGGCGCGGGGTCAAGGACATTTCGCCATGCGGCGCGATTGCGATGTGGATCAGAACCCCACGTCCGCGCTGCCACTCTGCCATAGCTTTGCAAGGTTGGAGAACCGGGTGAACCGTCCCTCGAACGCCAGCTCGACCGACCCGATGGGCCCGTGGCGTTGTTTGCCGATGATCACCTCGGCCTTGCCGTGAACCTGTTCCATAATGGCCTGCCACTGCGCCATTTTTTCCAATTCGTGATCGCCCGGCTTTTCGCGTTCCTTATAGTATTCATCGCGGTAGACGAACATCACCACGTCCGCGTCTTGTTCGATTGACCCGGATTCGCGCAAGTCTGACAATTGCGGGCGCTTGTCCTCGCGGGATTCCACCTGACGCGAAAGCTGTGACAGGGCGATTACGGGGATGTTCAATTCTTTCGCGATCGCCTTCAGACCTTGGGTAATCTCCGACACTTCCTGCACACGGTTTTCTTTTGACGACCCTTTCAGCAGTTGCAGGTAATCCACGATCAACACGTCCAGCCCATGCGTCCGCTTTAACCGGCGGGCGCGGGCGGCGACCTGCGATATTGGCAGGGCAGGCGTGTCGTCGATGTACAAGGGGCAGGCTTCAAGGGATTTGGCCGCCTCGACAAAGCGGCGAAACTCGCCTTCGGTCATGTCGCCGCGCCGGATTTGTTCGGACGGCACTTCCGATGCCTCTGACAGGATCCTTGCGGCGAGCTGTTCGGCACTCATCTCCAACGAAAAGAACCCCACGACCCCGCCCTCGACCGACCCTTCGCTACCATCGGGCAGACGGCCCTTTTTATGGGCTTTCGCGATGTTGAAGGCGATGTTGGTGGCAAGCGAGGTTTTCCCCATCGACGGACGCCCGGCAAGGATCAGCAAGTCAGACGGGTGCAAACCGCCCAGTTTCTTGTCCAGATCCATCAACCCGGTGGAAATGCCCGCAAGCCCGCCATCACGCTGATAGGCCGCGTTGGCGACATTCACTGCGTCCGTTACTGCCTTGAGAAAGCTTTGAAATCCGCGTTCCGTGGCACCTTGTTCGCCCAGTTGGTAAAGGCGCTGTTCGGCCTCGATGATCTGGTCTTTCGGCTCACTGTCCACATCGACCTTGGCCGCGCGCGCGGTGATGTCGCGCCCAAGGCCAATCAATTCGCGCCGCACCGCAAGGTCGTACAGCATCTGCGCATAATCGCGCGCGGCAAAGGCCGAAATCGCGGCCCCCGCAAGCCGCACAAGGTAGGCTGGCCCGCCCAGTTCGCGCAGGCCCGCATCGTCCTCCAGAAACGCCTTCAGCGTGACAGGGCTGGCCAGCGCATTCTTCTGGATGCGGGCGGAGGCAATCTCGAAGATGCGGGCATGGACGGGGTCATAGAAATGCGTCGCCTTGATCAAGGACGAGATGCGGTCGAACACATCATTGTTGGTCAGGATCGCGCCCAGCAGTTGCTGTTCAGCCTCGATGTTGTGGGGCAGCGTGTCGGCGTCGCCATTGATCTGTGCCGGAACAATCGCCCGGATCGCTGCCACTTCATTCATCGCTTGCCCCAAATCCCTGCCAACTCGTTTTCCGTCAGACCCGTCGAGGGATCTGTCGCCCTACCTGCTGCGCTACGCGCTTCACCGGCTTTGCGCAATCTGGGCAAGTTGGTGGATAACTGCCTGTATAACGCCTGTGTCTTGGGTCACCGCGACGCGTGGCCGCAATATATAGGTTTAGTCTAGCACGATCCACGATTCGGGGCAGCAGTCTTTGCGGGTTATCCCCAAACTGCCCACAGCAGCCCGCGACGGCATCTAGCCGACCGTGACAGTTTTGTTACGCGGGCTTTCGCGCATCTTGCCAGGCGCGGGGATCGTGCAGAAACTTTTCCACTTCCATCAGTGTCGACTCACCAAACGCGCCCATGGCGCGCGCCTCGGCCAGCACGTCCCACCATGTGCACAGGTGATGCAGGGCCACCCCATGATCGGCCAGCCGTTGGGTGGTTTCCGGGAAAATCCCGTAGGAAAAAATCACCGCCGTATGCGCGCAGGTGGCCCCGGTTTCGCGGATCGCGTCCACAAAAGACAGCTTTGATCCGCCATCCGTGGTCAGGTCTTCCACCAGCAACACGCGCTGACCTTCGGTCATGACCCCTTCGATGCGCGCATTGCGTCCGTACCCTTTCGGCTTTTTGCGCACATAGGTCATCGGCAGGGCCATGCGTTCGGCCACGAGTGCGGCAAAGGGAATACCCGCCGTCTCGCCGCCCGCGATATTGTCAAACGCCTCCAGCCCCGCATTGCGCATCACCGTGACGGTCAGGAAATCCATCAGTACCGACCGGATGCGCGGATAGGATATCAGCTTGCGACAGTCGATATAGGTGGGCGACGGCAGACCGGAGGCCAGTGTAAACGGCGTATCCGCGTTGAAATGCACAGCCTTGATGTCCAAGAGCATCCGCGCGGTCAGACGCGCGATTTCGGGTGCGGGCGGAAAGGCGGAAGGGATCATCGGATGGTCCTTGCGATCAGCCTTGCACGTGCCAATGCACATCAAAGCCGGGGTTGAACACGGTGACCGGGCCAACCTCGGTCAGGATTTTGTCCGGATAGGTTTCGGGGGTCTCGCGGCGGATCAGGTGCAATTGCCCGGCATTTTGCGGCAAGCGATAGAACGCCGCCCCGTGAAGGGACGTAAACCCTTCCAACCTGTCCAGCGCGCCATCATTTTCGAACATCTGTGCCAGAATGCCCATCGTATTCGTCGCTGTAAAACAGCCGGCACAGCCGCAGGCGTGTTCTTTCAACGCATCCACATGCGGGGCGGAATCCGTGCCCAGAAAATAGCACGCCTTGCCCGATGTCGCGGCGGCGCGCAGCGCCAGTCGGTGGCTTTCGCGTTTGGCCACCGGCAGGCAATAGTAATGCGGGCGGATGCCGCCTGCCAGTATGTGATTGCGGTTGATGCACAGATGATGCGTCGTGATCGTGGCGGCAAGGTCCGCCCCTCCCGATGCGGCATAGTCGGCCCCCTGGGACGTGGTGATGTGTTCCATGATCACGCGCAGGCCCGGCACGCGGGCGCGCAAGGGGGCCAGCACGCGGTCGATGAACACCGCCTCG
>JANNKX010000274.1:0-10563 GCA_031396505.1 Rhodobacterales bacterium | reverse complement strand
CGGCGCTGAAGGTGGATGAGTGAGGGGAAGTGTATGACGGGTAACGCCAGTAGAAGCACTTGGGAACCTCGTTGTTTCGGTCAACTAAGCGCAAGTATGAGAGAATCACAGTATTTAGATGCGCACCAATCAACTTATAAGTTCAAGATTGGGTATAGTCCTGATGGTTTAGCTTACTTGGAAAATCTTAGGAAAGCCGCAGCGAAATTTAAGCTGTCAGAGTCTTTTGCGAAAATTGAATTTGATGGATATACTGAACAGACTGCTGTCGCCTATTCAGAACATGTCCGAATAGTTTTTGCAGTCATCGCAGTTGAGAGCTTTCTACGAGTTTTTAATACAGACCACCACAAGCTGCATGACAACACAGTCGGGGTACTCGAAACTTGGCATGATGCGGCTAGATTTCGGATTGCAACAAACAAGACCGGGGTAAGGAACGCTTTCAATTCACTGGAGAAATCTGCACTAAAGAACAAAATTAACGCATTCTACGATGAAAATTCCGATAATTGGCTTCCTGTTGCATTCGGAATTAGACACCTATTTGCACACGGAAAAACTGCTGCGCCTCGCTGGCTGGTCCCCCATAGTGGTTCTCTTCAACGTCACTGTCTCGACTGCATTGCTAGAAAGTGCGATCAGATAGCAAGTACGATCTCTGGTCCAGTTGTCATTCGAGTTTAATCAGGCGTATGGTGCGCTTCAATGCGCCGTACTATCGCGCAAAATGCGCACCCTACGCAGGTACATCACGGTTCCGCCCTTGCTGGGGGAAAATCAAAACAACCCATCGCCGCCCTGATCCTGCTCGATCGCCTCATCGACGACCACGGCCCCGGCCCCGCCAATCAACAACGGCGCGCAAGCAGACATCACCGCCGTCACCAGCACCAGCCAAATGATCCGTCCCATCCTCAATACCCCGCCTGCGCCTGTTGCGACTCTTCCGTGATGACATCACCCGCCGTGTTCAGATCACGGCCCGCCCCTTCGATGGTTTCACAAGCGGCAATAGCCATCAAGGCCAGCAGTGGCACTAGGCGCAGATACGTCATGGCGCGTCCCTTTCAAAGTTTCAGACATCAACGCACCCACGCCCACATCGGTTCCCGCCGCGACAAGAACGCAGCCGTTAACGGGGCGTTAACCACCCTCAGGCCCAATAGGCGCATGAAATGGCTGATCCCCCTGTTGATGCTTGCCGCCTGCGGTGCCCAACCGACGCCCCTGATGTTCGGGGCGACCCGCACTGACGTGACCCGCGACGGGCGCAATTACGTGGTGTTCAAAAAGGAAAATGCAGTGGAAATCATCCGCCTCGGCTATGCCCGGCGCGGTGAACACGCTGGCATCCGTGAAACCATGGTTGCCCTGATCCCGCAGGTAACCGACTGCACCCTCGTCGAGTCCACGCTCTCCGGCGACAGCGGTGAAATGCGTGCTAGGGTCCGCTGCTAGGCCCCTGATAGATCAGCACGTAAAATGCATAGGCGGCCGCCGCCCCGAACAGCACCGCCCAGCCCGGCGATTGCAGGAAAACAAGTTCGACCACCCCCCAGAACCCGGCAAACAGCACGGTCGCCCATCGCCGCCAGACGGGCGCAAAAAACGGATGGTCGGGGTCGAGGATTTTCACGCGGGGCGTTCCTTATCGCATCAGCAGATCATAGGCCGCACCCAGCCGGGTTGCACGAAAATCATGATCGCCGTCAAACAGGCACAGATCAAGCCGCGTCCTACCCTCGTTATGGGTGCAGGTCATATCGCCCATGGCATAGCCATCAGCCGCGGACAGTCCCTTATCCGCCGTATACATGGCAAAGCTTTCCGCGACGTCCCCCTGCCATGTGAACAGGCCAATCAAACGCCCGGCAAGCGGCACCGTCCGGTCCGCCGTGCCATGCACATGCACCACATTCTGCGCCCCAGCCGCGCAGGTCGCTGGTGGCCCTTGCCAGAACGTCCCGGAATAGGGAATATACCCCGCATAGGCATCGCCACGGTCGCAAATTGCGTTCCAGGTAAACATCCCACCCGCCGAAAACCCTGCGATCACAATGTTTTCACGGTCGATCCCGAACTGCGCCACGGCATCGCCAACCACCGCATCCAGATAGGCCATCTCGTCCCGCCCATCGGTCGATGACGACGGCGCGTTCGGAATCGACCAATCATCCCCCGACGCATCCAGCGCGATCAGCGCAAGCCCGCGTTCCGCCGCCATCGTCTTCAGGCCACCGCTTTTCATCGTCCCTGCGGAGCTGCCCTGATAGCCATGCGCGAACACGATCGCACCCACGGGGGCGGGCACGTCGGGCATGCGAATGCGGTATGTGCCGCCGTCCACTAGGCAATCGGATGTCTCGCCGCAGGCAAGCACGCCGGTTGGGGCCGCGAGGGCCAGCAAGGTGAACAACAGTTTCAACGCGGTCATCGACATGCCCCCAATGGTTTTGGCCAGTCTGCCGCAGAAATGTGGCACAGCGCCAGCCACCCTGTCATGACATGTCTGTGTTCGTGGCCGCTACTTCCGTCCCCGCCGTGCCTTGCCGCCGCGCATGCCCGCGCGCCCCGCCGTCGACCGGCCCGCCATTTTGACCGCCGCCTCGGATGCTTCTTCCACTGCCGATTGCCGTGCCAGTGGGTCGTCTGCGATGGCCAGCTCCACCGCCTCCAGCCGCTTCACTTCATCCCGCAGGCGGGCCGCCTCTTCGAATTCAAGGTTCTCCGCCGCCTTCCGCATGGCCACGCGCATCGCATTCAGATGCTCGGCCAAGTTGTTGCCAATCATCGGTTTATCGACCTTCGCGGTCACCCGCACCATATCCGTGTCGCCCTTCCATAAGCCGGCCAGCACGTCTTCGACGTTCTTTTTCACGGTTTCCGGCGTGATCCCGTGCTTGACGTTATAGGCCTGCTGCTTTTCGCGCCGCCGGTTCGTTTCGCCCAAAGCGCGTTCCATGGACCCCGTGATCCGGTCGGCATACATGATGACGCGTCCGTCTGCGTTCCGCGCCGCCCGTCCGATGGTCTGAATCAGGCTGGTTTCCGACCGCAGGAAACCTTCCTTGTCGGCATCCAGAATGGCCACAAGCCCGCATTCGGGAATATCCAATCCTTCGCGCAACAGGTTGATCCCGACCAGCACATCAAATGCACCAAGCCGCAAATCCCGCAGGATTTCAATGCGTTCGATAGTGTCGATGTCAGAGTGCATATAGCGGATGCGAATGCCCTGTTCATGGAAATACTCGGTCAGATCCTCGGCCATGCGTTTGGTCAGCACGGTGACCAGAACCCGCAACCCCTGTGCCGCGACCCGCCGGATTTCATCCAGCAGATCATCGACCTGCATATCGACGGGGCGGATTTCCACCGGCGGGTCTAACAGCCCGGTCGGCCGTATCACCTGTTCGGTGAACGCGCCGCCCGTCTGCTCCAGTTCCCATGCCGCTGGCGTGGCCGACACGAACACCGATTGCGGGCGCATCGCATCCCATTCCTCGAACTTCAAGGGCCTGTTATCCATGCAGGATGGCAGGCGGAACCCGTGTTCTGCAAGCGTGAACTTGCGCCGATAGTCGCCCTTGTACATACCGCCGATCTGCGGCACGGACACATGCGATTCATCCGCGAAAACAATGGCATTATCGGGGATGAATTCAAACAGTGTCGGCGGTGGCTCGCCGGGCGCGCGACCCGTAAGATATCGCGAGTAATTCTCGATGCCGTTGCACACGCCGGTCGCCTCGAGCATTTCCAGATCGAACGACGTGCGCTGTTCCAGCCGCTGCGCCTCCAGCAGCTTGCCGTTCAGGACCATCAGATCGAGCGTCTGGCGTAACTCTTTCTTGATGCCCAGAATGGCCTGCTGCATCGTCGGGCGGGGGGTGACGTAGTGGCTGTTGGCATAAATCCGGATCTGTTTGAAACTGTCGGTCTTTGCCCCCGTCAGTGGATCGAATTCGATAATAGATTCAAGTTCTTCGCCAAAGAAGCTGAATCGCCATGCACGGTCATCCAGATGGGCGGGCCACACTTCCAGACTGTCGCCGCGCACCCGGAACGACCCGCGCTGAAAGGCCTGATCGTTGCGGCGGTAGGCTTGCGATACCAGCTCGGCGATCACCTGGCGCTGATCGTAGGATTGCCCGACAATCAGGTCCTGCGTCATTGCCGAATAGGTTTCCACTGACCCGATGCCATAGATGCAAGACACTGACGCCACGATAATCACATCGTCACGTTCGAGCAGCGCCCGCGTCGCCGAATGGCGCATGCGGTCGATCTGTTCGTTGATCTGGGATTCCTTCTCGATATAGGTATCGGACCGCGCCACATAGGCTTCGGGCTGGTAATAATCGTAGTAGGATACGAAATATTCCACCGCATTGTCGGGAAAGAAGCCTTTGAATTCGCCATATAATTGTGCGGCCAGCGTCTTGTTGGGTGCCAGAATGATCGCCGGGCGCTGTGTGTGTTCAATGATCTTGGCCATCGTAAAGGTCTTGCCGGTTCCTGTGGCCCCCAGCAAAACCTGATCGCGTTCGCCCGCCATCACGCCTGCGACCAGTTCTCTGATCGCCGTCGGCTGATCGCCTGCTGGCTGGAACGGCGTCGACAGCACAAATCGCTGCCCGCCCTCAAGTTTTGGGCGCGTCAGAACCTCGGGGCGTTCGGATAGGGCATTGGCGTTGTTGTGGGGCATGGCGATTCCCTTCATGCCCTAACTTGGTCTGTTTTTGTTCCGGCGCAAGGTTTGCCACATCCATCAGATCACCCTGTTGTCATGTTCTGTCAGGGGGACTGTGGCGAATTTAGCAACGTGTCGCTATTTTTGCACCTTGCGGTTGAGTGCCGGGCCGTTTCACGCGATAATTAGTTTTGCAAGCAGCAGTTTTCCTGTCGGTTGGCCACCCTCCCAGAGAGTACTCCCCTCTCGCGTCGGCCGACAGGCTTTTTGCGCGAGACACGGCTTGCAGAACCCCGCACAATTGGGAATAACGGGGCCAGCCGGAACAGGAGCATCCCATGCGCGCCCGCATCTACCAACCCGCCCGCACCGCCATGCAATCGGGCACCGCAAAGACCAAGGGCTGGGTGTTGGAATTCGCGCCAGCATCTGCGCGCGCTGTTGACCCCCTGATGGGCTGGACGTCCAGCAGTGATACCCAATCACAAGTATGTCTGCATTTTGACACGCTGGCGGCCGCACAGGAATATGCGCGCGAAAATGATATCGACGCCGATGTGACGCTGCCAAAGGCGCGCAAGCCGAATATCCGCCCGCGCGGCTATGGCGAAAACTTCGCGACCGACCGTAAGGGCGCGTGGACGCATTGATCACGATCACTGCCGAAAACCCGCTTGGCACGGATCTTGCACTGCTGATGTCGCGCCACACCGCCGATATGCATGCCCAGACCCCGCCAGAAAGCATTCACATGATGGATGCAGGGCAATTGGCGGTGCCGGATGTGGCGTTTTTCGTGATGCGCGATGACGGTGCGGCAATTGGCATGGGCGCATTCAAGCGTCTGTCTGGCACCCATGCAGAGATCAAATCCATGCATGTCCTGCACGAACATCGGGGCAGGGGGCTATCCAAGGCGATGCTGACCCATCTTGTGGACGCCGCAGGGCTGGCTGGTATCACCCGCCTGTCCCTGGAAACTGGGGCCGAACCAATCTTTGCACCCGCGCGCGGTTTGTACGAAAGGGCTGGCTTTGCTTACTGCCCGCCGTTTGAAGGTTACAGTCTGGACCCGAACAGCGTTTTCATGACCAAGACGCTTGCCTGACGCGCCACTTCGGGCCAAAAGAGCATCGCGCGGGCTCATAGCTCAACTGGATAGAGCAAGGACCTTCTAAGTCCGAGGTTGAGGGTTCGAGTCCTTCTGGGCCCGCCAATGTGTTTGCAAGCGATTGTAATGAAAATGTAATCATGACCTAAAGTTGCGGGGAACCGGACCGTTTACAGTTTTGCGATCTGGTTCCGGTCCGATCACGGCGCGGCGGCGATCCATTGCGGCGGTTTACGGGGTGATTTCGGACAGGCTTTGATGACCTGCAGTTGCGGCGGTGTGGTGCGTTGGTACACCTTCATTCGCCCGCGCCTTGCTCGGGTGGTGTGCGGTATCATCCATCCCGGCGTCTTTGGTGGCAGACTGTGTCCGCGCGCGGGTAAGAGCATGCCGAATTGAGGCGATGAATGGGTTACGGGCATCTCGGGTCCGGGCCGATATGCCAGCCATCGCAAGCCTGCGGTAAGGGGGGCCAAGGGCTCTGTACACGAATCGCCCGGCGTCCCGGATGCGAATCGCGATTGCCGGGCGGGTCAGGTTGCAAACACGCTCCAATGGAGCCCGTCATCTTTCAGCAAGTTGGTTCAAGATCAGCAACAGTAAAGGCCATCCGCGACGATTTTCGCGATCAACATTTAGGCGGTTCGCCTGTTCTAAGGCGTCACGACGCAATCAGAGCGCGAATTCATGTCTGTTTTGGTCCAGTGAAGCCGTGTTAACTCTACTATGGGTTGCGTTATGCGCTTTGCGAATAGTCTTTCATACATGTCTAAAAAGACAGTTTTGGTCCCTTGAGAAATATTGCTCCGGCCCGAACGGAAGAGAAGAGCTACCAAAAGTTGTTATCCACGGGGCAACGATACCATATCTGTTGTATCGCAGTCGACGATCGCCAGTTTTGCACGCGCAGCATATTCCGTGACAGGCCGCTGATACCCCAAGGTGCCGCGTTTCCCGACCCGGAAAGATGATTTTTCTTTTTTAACATGAAGTCGAACTCGCGATGTGCTATTGGTTTATTTCGGCGCTGCGTGTTTTAGGGTGCCGGGCCAGTCATGAGTTTGATTTCTTGAATTCACTGGAGATTTGAATGAAGACAATTTCAGTAGCATTTGTTGACGATCATCCAGTCTTGCTTGCCGGGTTGGCAACGCTCTTTTCAGCACATCAGGATTTTTCTGTTGTTGCCATCGGCAATTCGGCACGGGACGCAATGGAAATCGTTATAAAGTATCGCCCCGACGTGATCGTGGTGGACCTGAATATGCCAGGCAAAGTGCTTGAAATGGTGGCTGAAATTACCGTTGGCCGGTTTGGCACCAAGGTCCTTACTTTCACTGCCGCCACAGGCATCGACGATGCGATTTCCGCGCTTGAGGCCGGGGCGGGTGGCTATGTCCTGAAGGGCAGTTCTTGCGATGATCTGATGGAGGCCGTCCGCACTGTGCACGCCGGCGACACCTACATCACGGCAAGTTTTGCGGCCAAGGTCGTGGCTGGTCTGCGGACCGCTTCGCTGCGCAAATCGGCGATCGAAGCGATGCGGCTTAGCCTGCGAGAAGAGCAGGTCCTGCGTCTGCTTCTGCGTGGGTCAACCAACCGCGAAATTGCCTCGACGCTTGCGATCGGCGAAAAGACCGTCAAGCATTACATGACGATCCTGATGCAAAAGCTCAATGTGCGGAACCGGGTCGAGGTCGTCCTTGCGGCACAGCAACTGGACATCGGAAAGGTTGCGCAACACCAGTCGAGATTGATGTAGTGCGCGCGCTCACCGCAACGGCAGCTTTACCGCAAGCGCGAACCCACCGTCGTCAAGCCGCGCGGCGTGCAGCGTGCCGCCGAAGACCTTCAGCCGGTTTCGCAAGCCGATCACACCCAGTCCCGCGTTGCGCGTCGTTGTCACGCCTTGGGTGGCCCCTTCGGTCGCGCGCGCGCTATTGACGACGGTCACGCAGATGGCGTCGTGCTCGACACGGGCAATCACCCGCTGACCAAAACCACCGCCGTGTCGGAATGCATTGTTCAGACCTTCCTGCACGATCCGGTACAGGCAGGTCTTGCGTTGGTCGTCCACGGTGTCGGGTAGTGGGCCAAAGTCGTGCAATACCTCTGTTCCCGTCGCATTCGCGTGACGCGTCAATGCAAGCATCAGCGTCTCTTGCACCGAAAGATGGCCAAGCTCCGGCAATGTCAGCCCCGATGATATCCGCCGCAAGTCGGCCATGACATCACGGGCAATCACTTCCGCCGACGACCCGGATGGCGCAGCATTGCCCTGATCCGTCGGCTTCATCAGTGCCAGCAGGCTCAACATCTGGATCGGACCATCATGCAGTTCTGCACCCAGATTGTTTAGCAGCGCTTCATGGACCTGCCCCGAAGTTCGCCATGCGGCCTCTGTGGCCGCGCGCAGCTGCTGGTTTTGTTGGGCGATTTCACGCTGGTGATGAAGGTGCTGGGCCAACTGCTGATGCTGGGCTGCAAGCACGAACATGATCGCAAGAAAGCCCAGCGTGGCCAGCCCGACCGCCCCCCAGACCATGCGTTCAAACTGTGCCCGCTCGGCCAGCAACGGCCGCGCATCCTGATAGATCTCACCAACCGCGATCAGTTGCTTTGTCGTCCGGTGATAGATCGGGGCATAGATTTCGATGGTGGGATATGCGTGAATATCGCTGTCCGCCGTGGCGGGATGGACGTCAACCAGAACCAGTCCTCTTGCGGCCTGAAGAAACTCTTCCGGACTTTCGGCAAGGACGGACGCTTCGGAATCCGACGCGAACAAGACATCGCCATCCTGCGCGCGAATGCGGATGGCATCAAAACGACGCTCCAGGGCAAAGCTGCCGACAAGTCGCAACAGTTCGGCGCGCCGAAGGGGTGACAACTGCCCTTCGTCATACGCTTCTTGTGCATAGGGTGTCAGAAAACCCTGAATATAGGCGCTGCCAATCTCGCCCGTATCGCGCAATTGCACGGCGCGAAACTGGTTGATGATGGTCGTCACAAGCACGACCATGGCCACCAGTCCGGCTATTGCGCCAAAGGCGACGATGCCGGGATTGAAAGGTCCGCGCTTTGGGTCACTCTGGCTATTGGTCAATGCGGCTTCACCGGACAATCTGCTGTTTTCGATGTGACTTTTGAAAATTTCAGGCGAAATTGTCAATTTTTACAAAATAAACCAATATCATAACGAATCGGGTCCGGCAACCAATGCCTGCTTTCCAGCCACGAATCGCCACATGATCTTGCCGCAGTTGATGCCTGCGGCGGTCTGTCTTTCACCACAAACAGGTCGCATCTGGTGGAAGAACACGCTGTATCAGATGAATATAAGACTAAAGTCTGATGCATTCAGACGCTTTGGTCGAAAGTTGACATCGGCCAAAGACCCCAAAGTCTCTTCGACCCCTTGCCCTTCGCTTGACAGATTTTTGCCGTTATTCTGCCATTAACTGAAATGTGCTGCCACGTTCTGAATTGTTGACCATCGTCGCCCCGTTGGGCAGGTCTGTATTTTGTCTCACATTTCAACGCATTTATTTTGTCCAGCGTCGTCAGGTGTTTGGGCCATTAGGGGAGCTTTATTATGGCTGTTAAGTTGAACGTTGCCGATCTGGAATTTATTCTGCGTCAGATCAAGATTGCCGAGGCCAATGCCGCTGGCATACCTCTGACCGAAATCTATATGGATGCGGACGGCAATTACGCCGATGCGGGTGGTGTGCCGTTCACGGCCCTGACCCCCGGTGCGCTGCAGGCCATTCCTGATCCGCATGTGCCCTACGGCCTGCGGACGGTCGATGGCACCTACAACAACTTGGTCCCCGGTCGCGAAACTTGGGGTGCCGCAGATCAGGCGATGCCGCGTCTGCTGGACGCAAGTTTCATCAACGATGCTGATGGCGACACGATTCAAGGGGCACCCGGTCAGGGCACTGTGACCAACACCGATTACGGCGTGATCGGTACCGCGACGCCGGGTGTGAACGGCGGCCACAGCGGCAACGTCGCCGACGCCGATCCGCGGATCATTTCCAACCTGATCGTTGACATGAGCGTGTCGAACCCCGCCCTTGTTGCGGTGTGGTTCAACAGCGAGGTCGCCATTGCCGCATGGAATGCGAAACCCGGCAATGAGTTCAATACCCCCGTCGCACCGGGTGACGCAAAGGCCGGTCAATCGAATGGCGACGGGTTCTATGTCGAAATCACCACTGACGACCTCGCGACCCTGCCCAACATCGCCCCCGACGAAGGCATCTCAAAACCCTTCAACGCTTGGATGACGTTCTTCGGGCAGTTCTTCGACCACGGCCTTGATCTGATCACCAAGGGCAACAACGGCACCGTGTACATTCCGTTGCAGGCCGATGACCCGCTGATTACGCATGGACCCGATGGCATTGCCGGCAGCGGTGACGAGGTTCCCCCCCACCTTGCTTTCATGGCGCTGACCCGCTCTACCCCCGTCGCGGGGCCGGGCGCGGATGGCATTCTGGGCAACGCCGACGACACGAACCACGAAGGCCAGAACACCACCACCCCCTTCATCGACCAGAACCAGACCTATACCTCGCATGCCTCGCATCAGGTATTCCTGCGCGAATACGCGCTCGATGCGGCGGGTGGCCCGGTTTCAACCGGCCGTCTTTTGGATGGTGCCAATGGCGGCCTGCCGACCTGGGCCGACATCAAGGCACAGGCTCGCACCATGCTCGGGATCGAGCTGACCGACGGCGACGTGCTG
>JANNKX010000210.1:0-23537 GCA_031396505.1 Rhodobacterales bacterium | reverse complement strand
GTTTGTCAGCGACTGGCGCAACTATGAGGCATGGCAGCAGGACGGATCAGTCTGGACACCCGAACGCGCGCACCGGATCTACAAACAGATCGTGGCGGAATTTGAACCACCCGCGATGAATGGTGATCACCGCGAAGAACTCCAGCGGTTCGTGGCAAAGCGCAAGCAAGAGGGCGGCGCGCCGACGGATTTCTGAATTTTGGATGGGTATTGGTGGTTGTAGGTTTTCGGGTGTTTGTGTTTTGATGCAAGGGGTTGTGGGGTTCTGTGTGCAGTGATGTCGGGCGCTGAGATAGGCTCTGTTGCTGCATAGCCGTGTCAGTGCGCAGAACATCGGCACGAGGGGTTGAACCATAAAGCGCGCAGAACGGGTGTTGTTGCGCCCCCCGCCGTCGGGCGGGGCCCTGTGCCCGGTCTTCAAACCAGCAGATCGCAGGTCGGGCCCCCACACACATGGTGGCCGGAAAGTCTTAACGCTTCCTGAATACGCGCCCGTAACCCATTGAAAAGTAACGGTGCGTTTGCTGTCCCACGGTGGGACACGGCCCTGTCTGGCCGCCTGCCCCATCAAATTGCACGCCTGTCCCCCGTAAGCCCAATCTTAACAGCTACGGCCTAGGCTGACGGGGGAATCGGGAACCGCGGGCAAGGCGATGCATGGGTTGATCAACAGGGCGGTGCAGTGTTTTCTGCGCGATACCTATGGTGCCGAACGCTGGTTGCGGGTGGCGCGCGCGGCGGGGTTTGGCAGCGACGGGTTCGACACGATGGCGGTGTACGATCTGTCGGTCACCGAGGCGCTGCTGGATGCAGCGGCGGTACAGTTGGACCGGCCGCGCGATGTGGTGCTGGAGGATTTGGGCACGTATCTGGTGTCGCACCCGACGGTAGAGCCGTTACGGCGTTTGCTGCGGTTTGGCGGGGCGACCTATCTGGACTTCGTCTTGTCACTGGAGGATTTGCCGGGCCGCAGCAGGCTGGCTGTGCCCGATATCGACATTCCCGAACTGCTGTTGGAAGAGGCGGAGGCGGATGTGTTCGTGCTCGGCTGCCGCTCGCCGCTTCGGGGGGCGGGTCATGTGATGATGGGCCTGCTGCGGGCGATGGCGGATGACTATGGCGCGCTGGTGCTGCTTGACCATCTGGGGGCCGTGGACGGAAGCGAGCGGCTGCATATTCAGGTGCTGGAGACGTCATTCGCGGCGGGGCGGCGATTTGATCTGGCATCGGCCACATCGCCTGTGGCGGGGGGGTGAGGATGCCGTCAAAACCGCCCAAACCGCAGGTTGTTGCGCTGCAGTTGCACGCCAAGTCCCTGGATGCCTTCATGCCGATGTTTCTGGTGGTAGATATGGGGGGGCGGATAACCGCGGCCGGCAAGACGATTGCCAAACTGTTTGCCGCCGCGCCGTTGATCGGGAAGTCGCTGTTTGCGGTTTTCGATCTGCGCAGGGTCGGGCCGATCAGGACGATGGCGGCGGTTGCGGCGCGGGCGGGGCAGCCCCTGACACTGACGCGGTGCGATGGCGGGGGGGCGCTGCGCGGTCTGGCGATGCCCATGGCGGACGGGCAGGGATTTCTGTTCAACCTGTCGTTCGGGATCGGGGTGATCGATGCGGTGCGCCAGTTCGGGCTGACGGATGCGGATTTTGCGGCGACGGATCTGGCGATCGAAATGCTGTATGTGGTCGAGGCGAAGACGGCGGTGATGGGCGAATTGGGCCGGTTGAACCATAGTCTGAAGGGCGCAAAGTCGGCGGCCGAGGCGCGGGCAATGACGGATACCCTGACAGGCTTGGGCAACCGGCGGGCGCTGGACATGGCGCTGGCGGACGTGATTGCGAAAGGTGGCCGGTTCGCGATGCTGCATCTGGATCTTGATTTCTTCAAGGCCGTGAATGACACGCTGGGCCATGCGGCGGGGGATCATGTGTTGTGCGCGGCGGCAGCCACACTGCGCGAGGCAACGCGGGGGCATGATCTGATCACGCGGGTGGGCGGGGATGAGTTTGTCATCCTGCTGACCCGTCCGCCGGACAAGCCGGGGATGCTGCGCATCGCAAACCGGATTATCGCAGGACTTGAGGTGCCGATCCCGTGGGAAGGCCAGGTCTGCCGGATTTCGGGCAGTATCGGGATCGTGGTGTCGTCGGATTACGCCGCTGTGCAAGAGGCCGCGATGCAGGCGGACGCGGACGCAGCCTTGTATGCGTCCAAACGGGCGGGGCGGGGACAGGCGACCTTTGCGGCAGTTCGGCCGGATGGGCGGCCGGATGGGCGGCCAGACGGCATATCCGCGGCCGATGTCGGTGATGCAGGGCTAGGCGTGGATGGCACGGCGCAAGGCACGGTTGTCGCGATGCCGCGTGCAGGCTGATGCTGCGCGTGCGGGAGGTTGCTTGCGAAGAACGGGAAACGTCGGGGCGTTTAGGGCGATACCCCTTCGTCTGCTTCGGCGATCAGGGCGGCGACGTCCAAGCGTTTGTTGAACATCGCAAGTTTTCCCGTGGCGTCGCGCGGCCAATCGGTTTCTGCGCGGTCACGATACAATTCGACCCCATTGCCATCGGGATCATCCAGATAGACAGCTTCGCTGACGCCGTGATCGGCGGCCCCGGTCAGGGGGATGCCGGACGCGACCACACGTTTGATGACGGCCCCAAGAGAGGCGCGATCGGGGAACAGAAAGGCGGTGTGATAGAGGCCGGTATGGCCGGGCGGGGGCGGGGTGCCACCGGCACTTTCCCAGGTGTTCAGACCGATGTGGTGGTGATAGCCGCCCGCGCCCAGAAAGGCGGCCTGGGTGCCATAGCGTTGCTGCAATTCAAAGCCCAACACGCCGGAATAAAACGCGATCGCACGGTCAAGATCGGCGACGCGCAGATGCACATGGCCGACACGGGTTTCGGGATGGGTCAGGGTCATCGATGGCTCCATGCGACACTGCGCAAACATCTACAGTGTGCATGCCTGACAGGTCGATTCCCAATTGCTGCACAGCACCTGCGCAAAAAAAGCCCCCGGTGCCGCAAGGCCGACCGGGGGCAAAGGGACGCAAAGCCACAGGCGGGGGGAACCGCCGGGGATGACAGGGGACAGGGCCGTGCGTCCGGGGTCGCGATGGGACACCCTCCAAATAAGTTAGCCTGCCAAGGACACGATTCTGTGACAGGATCAGCGATGCGCTGCGTGCAAGATATGCGGCTGCGATCAACCGGCAATCAGGGCAGCGATGCTGATGCACAGCCTGACAAGGCCCGTCACAAGGGCCTATGCGATTTCACCGAGGTGCCGCGTTGCGCGCAAGGGGCGCGCCTTGCGCAGCACTTCGGCCACAGCAACAGTCATTGGGCCACGGACGGTCGCCACATTTGCAAGGCCGCGGGCATGTTCGATCATGCGCGCGCCTGACTTGACAGTTGCCGAAGTTCCGCCCGACACAAGGATCAACGCGGTTACGGTCAGGCTGCGCCCGGACAGGGCCATATCCAAGGGGCACCGCCCGGATTGCGCGCAATCAACGCGCCATCCCAGAGCGTCAGGCACAGTGAGGCCAGAGGCGCCACGCCCAGCAGGCCGCGCACTGGCCGGTTCATCAGCCCCGCCGCGACCGGATCATGCCGACGATATCATAGACCTGATCCACGATCGGGCGGGCAATCGCCTCGGCGCGCGCCGCGCCTTGGCCCAGGATGCGGTCAATCTCGGTGGGGTCTTGCATCAGGCGGGTCATCTGGGTGGTGATCGGCGACAGTTTGGCCACCGCCAGATCGGCCAGCGCGGGTTTGAAGGTGCCAAATTGCGCGCCTGCGTATTGGGTGACCACCGCGTCGGGCGTCATGTCGGCAAGGGCTGCGTAGATGTTCACCAGATTGCGGGCATCGGGGCGGTCGCGCAGACCGTCAAGGGTTTCGGGCAGGGGATCGCTGTCGGATTTGGCCTTGCGGATCTTCTTGGCGATGGTGTCGGCGTCATCGGTCAGGTTGATGCGGCTTTGATCCGACGGATCGGATTTCGACATTTTCTTGGTGCCATCACGCAGTGACATCACGCGCGTCGCTGCCCCTTCGATGACGGGTTCGGTCATCGGGAAAAAGTTCACGCCGTAGTCGTTATTGAATTTGGCGGCGATGTCGCGGGTCAGTTCGATATGCTGTTTCTGATCTTCGCCCACCGGCACATGTGTGGCGCGGTATGCCAGAATATCGGCGGCCATCAGGGCGGGGTAGGCATAGAGGCCAAGGCTGGCATTTTCAGCATTCTTGCCAGCCTTGTCCTTGAACTGCGTCATCCGGTTCATCCAGCCCAGACGTGCCACGCAGTTGAAAATCCATGCAAGTTCGACATGGGCAGTGACCTGTGACTGGTTGAACAGGATGGATCGTGCGGGGTCGATGCCCGCGGCGATAAAACCCGCCGCCGCCTCGCGCGTTTGCTGGCGCAGGCGTACGGGGTCCTGCCAGACGGTGATCGCGTGCATATCGACAAGGCAATAGACTGTCTCGATGCCTTCGTCCTGTTTTTCGACAAAGCGTTTCAGGGCACCCAGATAATTGCCGAGGGTCAGGCCACCCGACGGCTGGATGCCGGAAAAGATGCGGGTGGTGACACCTTGTGGCATCGTGGGGACTTGGTTCATGCTGGCCTCTGTCTGGCAAATGCGTCAGATGGCGGATAGCCTTGGGCACTGGCCCCGTCAATAACAGCCCGTCAACAACACCCCCGACAACATCGCGGAATTTCATGGATCACAACGCATCACCAATAAACCCGCTGCCGCCGATTGTGTGGATCATTGCGCTGCCGATGATTGCCATCGAGGCGATTTTGAACCTTGGGGCGCGTGGCGTGATCGGGGGGGCAGATGCGTTAGGCTGGCGGATTGCCGTGCTGGACCGGTTTGCGTTCTTTCCGGACCTGTTGCGCCACATGATCGAGACTGACCGCTATCCGCTGGCAGATGTGCTGCGCCTTGTCAGTTACCCCTTGGTTCAGGCCAATCTGACCAATGCGATTTTTGTGGTGGTGATCTTTTTGGCGCTGGGCAAGATGGTGGGCGAGGTGTTTCGCTGGTGGGCGATTGTGGTGGTGTTCTTCGGGTCGGCGGCGTTTGCGGCGTTGGTGTATACGGCCATTCCGGTGCTGACATCTGCGATCGTGGGGGGCTATCCTGCGGTCTACGGGATGATCGGTGCGTTCACGTTCCTCATGTGGGTGCGGCTGGTGGCACAAGGGGCAAACCAGTACCGCGCGTTTGGCATGATCGGGTTTTTGCTATTTGCGCAGTTCGTCTTTGGCTTTGCCTTTGGCGGCGGCACGGAATGGGTGGCCGATATCGCCGGGTTTGCGGCGGGCTTTTTCCTGAGCTTTGTCGTCAGTCCCGGTGGCTGGGCACGCGTGCGGGCGCGGCTGCTTCAGCGTTGACCGCGAAGTGCGCGAAAGTCTGACAGTTTGAAGGCACCGATGGCGGCACCGATGCCAAAATAGCTGATGATGCCGATCGCGATCAGGCTTGCCAGTGCGCCATAGCGCCAGACAGCGTCGGCAAGCAGATCGGTCATCATCCAAGACACGCCCCACAACACGGCCCCCATGCAGGCCGATGCGATCACAATGCGCGGCAGGCGCGCGCAAGACCGGGCATCAAGGCGGGCCTCATCGCCCATGCGGCGCGATCCGAACCACAATTGCGCGACCATGATCCAGCCCGCAAGCGTGGTAGCCCATGCGGCGGCGGCAAAGCCGATGTAGGGCATCAGGCCGACGGCGATGACGGCATTCAGGATCATGGAAACAACGGCATAGCGGAAGGGGCGCTTGGTATCCTCGCGGGCATAATACAGCGGTTGCAACACCTTGTGCAGCACGAAGGCGGGCAGGCCTGCGCCATAGATGGCAAGCACAAGGGCGGTAGCCGCCGTATCGCCTGCGCCAAAGGCTCCGCGTTCATACAGCACGCGGGTCAGGGGCAACGCGATGGCGATCAGCGCGACGGCGGCAGGCAGGGTCAGCGCAAGTGCAAATTCGGTACCACGGTTGAAACTGTCGCGCCCACCCTGCGCATCGCCCGCACGCAATCGGCGTGACAGGTCGGGCAACAGGACGGTGCCGATGGCGATACCCACCACGCCCAGTGGCAGTTGATACAGGCGGTCAGCATAGACCAGCCATGACACGGCCCCTTCGGTGTAGCTTGCGACCTGACGCCCGACCAGAAGGTTCACCTGCACCACGCCGCCCGCCAGCACAGCGGGGGCCGCAATCATGGTCAGATGGCGCAGTTCCGGCGTCCATTTCGGCCAGCGCGGGGTGAACCGAAAGCCCAGCCGGGCCGCCGCCACCCATGTAAAGGCCAATTGCGCGATGCCCGTCACCGGCACCGTCACAGCCAGCGTCAGCCCCATGTCCCAGCCCAGCCACACGGCCAGCAGCATGGCGGCAATGAACATGAGGTTCATCAGCACGGGCACAAAGCCCGCTTCGGTAAAATGGCCATGCGCGTTCAGCACGCCGGACAGCAGGGCCACAAGGCTGATGAAAAGGATATACGAAAAGGCGATCTGGCCATAAAGAACGGCCAGATCAAAGCGGGCATCGCCTGCAAAGCCCGATGCCATCGCCCAGACCAGCCATGGCATCGCAAACGTGCCAATAACGGCAAACAGAATCAGAACAGCACCAAGGCCGTTGAACGCGTCGCGGGCAAAGCCGGTGGCATCTTCGCCGCCTTCAAGTTTCTTGGCATACATCGGCACGAAGGCCATGTTGAACGCACCCTCGGCAAAGAACCGGCGGAACATGTTGGGCAGCGAAAACGCCACGTTGAACGCATCGGCGACGGGCCCCGCGCCCAGATAGGCGGCCATCATCATGTCGCGCGCAAAGCCCGCGCCGCGCGACAGCAAGGTCCAGCCACCAACGGTGAGGATGGAACGAATGAGCTTGATCTGGCTCATCCCTCTGCCGCCCGTTCAGCGCCATCGGCAATCGCCTGACGCAGCTTTTTATCCAGCGCCTCTTGCCGTGGTTTCTGGTGCAGCTTCAGGCCGAACATGTCTTTGACATAGAACGTATCCACCACCTGTGCGCCATAGGTCGCGATCACAGCAGAGGCGATGTAGATGTTGTTGGCGGCCAGCGTGCGGGTCAGATCATACAAAAGCCCCGGGCGATCACGCGTATCGACCTCGATGATGGTATAGATATCAGAGCCTTCATTGTCGAAGGTGATATGGGTCGGAAAGCGGAATTCGCGGTCACGCTTTTTCACCCGGTCGCGGTCTTTCAACGCGTCGCGGGCGATGACCTCGCCTTTCAGGGTTTTCTCGATCATGCCGCGCAGGCGGGGCAGGCGGCTGATTTCATATGGCTTGCCCTCGGCGTCCTGCACCCAGAACACGGCCGTCGCATAGCCATCTTTCGACGTATAGGTGCGCGCATCCACGACGTTAGCCCCAACCAAGGCCAGCGCGCCAGCCAGCCGCGAAAAGATGCCCGGATGATCGACCAGGGCAAAGCAGGCGCGCGTCGCGTCGCGGTCGGGGTCGGGGTGCAGGTCGATGCGAATCTCGTTGTCGGGCAGTTCGATCAGCAGTTGGGCGAATACCACATGCGTGGCCGTCGACAGGCCCTGCCAATAGGGCGCGTAATGCCGGGCCGTTTCACCGCGCAGGGATTTGGCATCCCATCCCGCCAAAGCCTCGCGCAGCGCGCGCTTTGCTTCGGTCGCAAGGTTTTCGCGGTTGACGGTTTCGAGCCCGCCTTCCAAGGCATCCGCCGTATCGCGGTACAACTGCCGCAACAGCATGGCTTTCCAGTTGTTCCATGTGCCCGGCCCGACGCCGCGAATGTCACACACCGTCAGCACCGTCAGCAGATCAAGCCGCTTGCGGGTTTTCACCGCCTTGGCAAAGTCGCGCACGGTGCGCGGATCGCCGATGTCGCGCTTTTGCGCCATGTCCGACATCAGCAGATGATAGCGCACCAGCCATTCCACCGTTTCGGTTTCATCCGCCGTCAGGCCAAGGCGCGGGGCGACGCGCCGGGCAATCTGCGCGCCAAGGATCGAATGATCCTCGGGCCGGCCCTTGCCGATATCATGCATCAGCAGCGCCACGTAGATCACCTTGCGATTGACCCCTGCCTTCAGGATCGCGCTGGACAGGGGCAGGTCTTCGACCAACTCGCCCCGTTCGATTTGTGCAAGTGTGCTGATGGTCTGGATGATGTGCTCGTCCACCGTGTAATGGTGATAGACGTTGAACTGCATCATTGCGACGATGGGTTCGAATTCGGGGATGAAGGCCGCAAGCACGCCCAGCTCGTTCATCCGGCGGAGTGCACGTTCGGGGTTGCCGTGTTTCAGCAGCAGATCAAGGAAGATTTGCACCGCCTCGGGGTCTTCGCGCATGGCGTCGTCAATCAGGTGCAGGTTGCCCGTGATCAGGCGCATCACATTGGGATGGATCAGATATCCCGTGCGAAGTGACTCTTCGAAAACACGCAGGAGATTCAGATTGTCCCACAGAAACGCCTTGGGCTCGACCGTATCGATTCGTCCCTGCACCAGTTTCAAACCATGTCGCACGGGTTTGTTGCGGCGCAGAAATCCCATAAGCCGCGCCTCACCCTTGGCATGGCGGGCCTCAAGCTGGGTCAAAAAAACGGTGGTCAGTTCGCCCACACGGGTGGCATGCCGAAAGTAGTCCTGCATGAAATGTTCAACGGCGCGGCGCCCGCCGGTATCGCGATACTTCATCCGCGCGGCAACTTCGACCTGTGCATCAAAGGTCAGCTGATCGGTCGCGCGCCCCGCGATATAGTGCAGATGGCAGCGCACGGCCCAGAGGAAATCTTCGGCCCGTGTAAAGGCATCAAATTCATCTCGCATCAGCAGACCCGCGCCGACCAGCCCTTCGGCGGTGGGCACGCGGTGCAGATATTTACCGATCCAGTACAGCGTTTGCAGATCGCGCAGACCGCCTTTGCCTTCCTTGACGTTCGGCTCCAGCACATAGCGTTGACCGCCTTGCCGTTTGTGGCGCTCGGCGCGTTCAACAAGTTTCGCCTCGATGAACCCCGGCCCGGTGTTGCGAAACAGGCCCGACCACAGTTGATCATCCAGATCATGCGCAAGTCGGGGATCCCCGGTGATAAAGCGGTGTTCCAGAAGGGCGGTGCGGATGGTGATGTCGTCGCGCCCCAGACGCAAGCATTCGGCCACACTGCGGCTGGCATGGCCGACCTTCAGTTTCAGGTCCCACAGGATGTAGAGCATGGACTCGATAACGGATTCCGCCCACGGCGTGACCTTCCACGGGATCAGGAACAACAGATCAACGTCGGAGTAAGGGGCCATTTCGGCGCGGCCATAGCCACCCACGGCGACCACGGCGATGCGTTCGGCATCGGTGGGGTTCGTCAGCCGATGCAGATGTTGCGTCGCCACCACAAAGACCGTCCGGATCAGTGTGTCGGTCATCGCCGCAAGCGCCGCTGTCACGGCGCGGGAATCGTCGGGTTGCATTGCAAAGCGATCGGCAATCGCGGCTGTTTGGGTCGCCCGGAACGCGCTAAGATGCTGCACGGCGATGCCGCGTGCGGCCTTGGCATCAGTCGCGCCGCGCAGATCGACCGCAATTGCCGCCGCCAGCACGGCCGTGTCCGGGGCGGTGGGCGCAGCTTTGGCTGTGTCAGACATCGCTTTCGGGTGCGTCAGAAGCCGCCCCCGCCAAAGCTGCGCGGCGCGGGTTCAAGCACGGTCGCCGTGCCGTTCTGCACCTGCATGACGGCCAGTCCGCGTTGGTTGGTGCCATCGGGCAAAAAGCGGAAAATGCCATTCACGCCTTCAAAGCCTGAGGCCTGGGTCAGGCTGCGGCTGCTGAATGCGTCTGCATTGCCCTGCCGGATCAATGCGCCGATGGCGGCAATGCCGTCATAGGCAAGGGCAGCAATCGGTTCAGGGGCCGTGCCGTAAGCGGATTGGTAGCGTGAGACGAATTGCGCAGAACGCGTCGGGTCGGGCAGTGCAAACCACCCACCCTGCAGACCGGGCAACGACAACACCTCGCGCGGGGTATCCCAGCGTGAGACGCCGATAAAGCGCTGCATTGCGGGATCGACACCGTTGTCGCGCAGGGTTTGCGAAATCAGCGGCAAGGCACCCACGGGTGTTGCCGTCAGAAACACCGCGTTGGCCCCGCTGTTGCGCACGCCGTCAGCGATGCCGGGACCAGCCGTCGTGATCCCGTTCTGTGAAAGCTCATAGCTGAACACGCCCGCGACCGTACCACCCGCCTGCGCGATCGCGCCTTCCATGGCGGCGCGGCCGACGTTTCCGGCGACATCACGGTCATGCACGATGGCAATGCGGGGTGCGCCGTTGCGCACGGCAAAATTCGCCAGACGCGTCGCGATGTTGGGATATGTGGTGCCCAGCACGTAA
The DNA here is from genome assembly GCA_031396505.1 of Rhodobacterales bacterium. GTDB lineage: Bacteria > Pseudomonadota > Alphaproteobacteria > Rhodobacterales > Rhodobacteraceae > JAAFHS01. Next base: position 13,093 of record JANNKX010000210.1, on the reverse strand, counting down.
ACATTGCCGCCAGCGATGTCGGCATTGTTCGAAAAAGACAAAACGTTGATTCCGCGCCCCGACACTGCAACCCCGGCCGCATTCGCCTCGATCCCGTTCAGCGGGCCAAGGATGATGACAGCACCTTCATCGGCGGCTTTGGTCGCCATGGCGGCGGCCTGTGCGGGCGATCCGGCCGTGTTGTAGACGCGCAGGTCGATCTGCGCGCCGGAGAGATCGCCAATCGCCAGCTCTGCGGCCTGCACCAGATTGCGCGCCAAGAGTTCGTCTTGCGCCGCACCTGACCCGCCCGGCACCAGAAGGGCGACAGGCACGGGGACCGATGTATCAAGCCGGGCCCCCTGCGGGCCTGCAGGCACACAGGCAGCAAGGCCGATAGCGGCAGCGGCGACAACCACGAGGCGACCCAGCGACTTGCGGGCCTTGTGCAAAACGGACAACATGAGACTTCCCCACCAAAAGACGCAGACAACAGATGCGTGAGGGTATAGCGAAAGCAGGGTGGAAGTAAACTTGTCAGGGGGCCCAAACGTGCCAATCGGCGCATCATCCGTTTCGTGGTCGGCGGACGCACGCCGGGTGCCGCCGGGGCTGCATTTTGTGGCCACGCCGATCGGGGCGGCGCGTGACATCACGCTGCGCGCGCTGGATGTGCTGGCGGGGGCCGATGTGCTGGCGGCCGAGGACACGCGCACCTTGCGGCATCTGATGGAAATCCACGGCGTGCCGCTGGCTGGGCGTCCGGTGGTGGCGTTTCACGAACATAACTGGGAGGCGGTGCGGCCCAAGCTGATGCGGGCCTTGGCCGATGGCAAATCGGTGGCCTATGCGTCAGAGGCGGGCACGCCGCTGGTGGCCGATCCGGGGTATCAGTTAAGCCGGGCTGCGATTGACGCTGGGTTTGCCGTGATTGCGGCACCGGGGGCATCGGCGGTGCTGTGTGCGTTGATGGTGTCGGGGTTGCCGTCGGACCGGTTTTTGTTTGCGGGCTTTGCCCCGGCGACAAACAAGGCGCGGCGGGATTTTCTGGCAGAGCTTGCCCCCGTGCAGGCAACGGTGATCCTGTATGAAAGCCCAAAGCGGGTGGTGGCGCTGCTGGCGGCGATTGCCGATACGCATGGCGCGGACCGGCCCGTGGTGGTGTGCCGCGAATTGACCAAGAAGTTTGAAGAGGTGTTGCGCGGCCCGGTATCGGGTGTGCATGCGGCGCTGGCGGATCGCGATATCAAGGGCGAGATCGTGGTGCTGCTGGACCGTGCGTTGCCCGCGGCACCATCGACGGATGATATCGCGGGGGCGCTGCGTGCAGCGATGGCAACCATGTCCCTGAAGGACGCAGCGGCGGACGTGGCGCGCGTTTACGGCATCCCGAAACGCGAGGCGTATCAGATGGCGCTGACGCTGGCGGGTGATGCGTGACGGGCGCGCGGTCATACCATGCGGGGTTGGCTGCCGAGGATCAGGTGGCGCTGCATTACGAACGGACGGGCCATGTGATTGCGGCACGGCGCTGGCGCGGTCAGGCGGGCGAGATTGATCTGATCGCGCGGAACGGGGAGGTGGTGATCTTTATCGAAGTCAAGCAAAGCCGCAATCATGCGCGGGCGGCAGAACACCTGACAGAGCGGCAGTTTGCGCGGATTTACAACGCGGCGGCGGAATTTCTGGGGGGAGAACCTGCGGGTGAGTTGACGGACGTGCGGTTCGATGTGGCGCTGGTGGATGGCACGGGGCGGATTGAAATCATCGCGAACGCCTACACGGCCTGACGGCAGGCGATTGCAACCCCGCGCGCCATGCGCCAATGAAGGCACAGCCATGTTCGGAGAATTGCCATGCCGTTGAAAGTCGCCCTGCAGATGGACCCGATCGGGGCTGTCAACATCAACGCCGACAGCACGTTTCGCATCGCACTGGAGGCGCAGGCGCGCGGGCATGACTTGTTCTTTTATACGCCCGACAGGCTGACTTTTGTCGAGGGCCGCGTGATGGCACGCGGATTTCCCATCGAGGTGCGGCGCGAGATCGGCAACCATGTCAGCTATGGCGCCGAGACCGAGGTTGATCTGGGCGAATACGACGTGGTCTGGCTGCGGCAGGACCCGCCGTTCGACATGGGTTATATCACAACGACACATCTGTTGGAGATGATCCATCCGAAAACGTTGGTGGTGAATGACCCGTTCTGGGTGCGCAACAGCCCCGAAAAATTACTGGTTCTGCGCTTTGCCGATCTGACGCCGCCGACGGCGATTGCGCGCGACCTTGCGACGATCCGGGCGTTCAAGGCGCGGCATGGCGATATCATCCTGAAGCCACTTTATGGCAACGGGGGTGCGGGGGTGTTCCGGCTGGACCCGAACGACCGCAACCTTGCGTCCTTGCATGAATTGTTCATGGGCATGAACCGCGAGCCGGTGATCGTGCAGAAATTTCTGGCGGATGTGTCCAAGGGTGACAAGCGGATCATTCTGGTGGATGGGGAGCCGGTTGGCGCGATCAACCGGGTGCCGCAGGCGGGCGAGACGCGGTCGAACATGCATGCGGGCGGGCGGCCTGAGAAGATCGGGCTGACGGCGCGCGATCGGGAGATCTGTGCCCGGATCGGGCCGGTTTTGCGCGAAAAAGGGCAGGTTTTCGTGGGCATCGACGTGATCGGCGACTGGCTGACGGAAATCAACGTGACCTCGCCCACGGGGATTCAGGAACTGGAACGGTTCGACGGGACCAATGCGGCGGCGCGGATTTGGGAAGTGATCGAGGCCAAACGGGCGGGAAATTGACGGCTGTCAATTTTACGAATTTGCATTATTAATCATATAGTTAAGTTTTCGAAACGGGGTTCCGTTAAGACTTTTGAAACCTTCGGTGATCGATCTGCAGCGGGAAAGGGTGTCGCGTGAGCCTGCGCCTGACCATGTTGAACCTGTTTTTGCGCGGCCTGGCCAAGCCGCATTTGCGGCGCATGACGGACCCGGCGCGGGCCAAGCGGGCGTTTGCGGTGGTGGCGCGGCTGTTCCTCGCGCGGGGGCGGGGTGTGGATATGGGGACCACGCCGCGCATGGTGCGATTTGACCCGGCGGGTGGCAGCACAGCGCGGATCATTCTGTATTTTCATGGTGGCGGCTATCTGGTGGGGTCGCCCGATACGCACCGGGGGCTTGGGGCGCGGCTGGCACAGGAGGCGGGCTGTGCGGTGTGCCTGCTAGCCTACCGTCTGGTGCCTGCGCATCCGTTTCCGGCGGCATGGGACGATGCCGAGGCGGCATGGGACGCACTGATGGCGCGCGGTGTTGCGCCGCGCGATGTGGTGCTGGCGGGGGAAAGCGCGGGGGGCGGGCTTGCGTTGTCGTTGTGCGCGGCGCTGTGCGCAAGGGGCACGCCGCCTGCAGGGGTGGTGGCGTTGTCGGCCTGGACCGATTTGACGGGGCGAGGTGAATCGCTGTGCGGCAATGCGGCGGGTGATCCGCTGATGCCGGTCGAAGGTTTTGATCGGCTGGTGGGCTATGTGCTGGCAGGGCACCCGGCGGACGATCCGCGCGCCTCGCCGTTGTTTGCCGATTATCCGGGCTGCCCGCCGATCCTGTTTCAGGTGGGGGCGACCGAGATTTTGCGCGATGACACGCTGACGCTGGCCAGGCGATTGACGGGGCAGGGGGCGAAGGTGACGGTCGAGGTGTGGCCGGAGGTGCCGCATGGCTGGCAGTTGATGGTGGGGCGTTTGCCGGAGGCAGACCGCGCCGTGCGGGGGGCGGGGCGTTTCGTGCGCGCGGTGTTTGCAGGGCGGGACTGACGCCTGCAGGCCGTTGGCGGCCACAGGGGGGCTGGCACGTCGTATTTTGGCGCTGGGATGGCGGGTGCATGCTAACCCTTTGTGCCAAGGGCCACGCGGTAACTGACGGCCTCGGCGATATGGGGTTTGCGGACGGTATCGGCCCGATCCAGATCGGCGATGGTGCGGGCCACGCGCAGGACGCGGTGATAGCCGCGCGCGGTCAGACCAAAGCGTTCGGCCACGCGCAACAGCAGGTCGCGGCCTTCGGCGTCGGGGCTGGCGATTTCTTCCAGCACGGCACCTTCGGCATCGGCGTTGACGCGCATGCCGTCATGGCCTTCGAACCGTTCGGCCTGCACGGCACGGGCATCGGCCACGCGGGCGGCGACGGTGGCGGATGCATCCCCCGACGCGGGCAGATCAAGGTCGGTATAGGCAACGGGGGGCACTTCGATGCGCAGATCGAACCGGTCCATCAGCGGGCCGGAAATGCGGCCAAGGTAATCATCGCCACAGATCGGCGCGCGGGCGCAGGCGCGGGCGGGATCGGTCAGGTAGCCGCATTTGCAGGGGTTGGCGGCGGCCACCAGCAGAAACCGGCAGGGATAGCGGATATGGGCGTTGGCGCGGGCGACCACCACCTCGCCAGTTTCAATCGGCTGGCGCAGGGTTTCAAGGACGGTGCGGGGGAATTCGGGGAATTCGTCCATGAACAGCACACCGTTGTGGGCAAGGCTGATCTCGCCGGGTTTGGCACCGCGCCCACCGCCGACGATGGCGGCCATCGACGCGGTGTGATGCGGTTCGCGAAAGGGGCGGACGCGGCTGATGCCGCCTTCGTCCATCAGGCCTGCAAGGGAATGGACCATGGAGATTTCCAAGGCTTCGGGGGCCGAAAGCGGGGGCAGGATGCCGGGCAGGCGGGCGGCGAGCATGGATTTGCCGGACCCGGGCGACCCCACCATCAGCATGTGGTGACGCCCTGCAGCGGCGATTTCCAGTGCGCGTTTGGCGCGTTCCTGCCCTTTGACATCGCGAAAATCGCGGGCAGCAGACGGTGTGGTCACCTCGCCCGCCTCGGCCGGGGTGATCAGGGATTGGCCGGTGAAATGGCGCACGACCTCTTCCAGCGAGGCGGCGGCGATGACTTTGGTGGCGCCAACCCAGGCGGCCTCGGGGCCGCAGGCCTTGGGGCACAGCAGGGCGCGGTCGCCTTCCGCGGCGGCCATGGCGGCGGGAAGGGCGCCGATGACGGGGATCAGGCGGCCATCGAGGGAGAGTTCGCCCAAGGCAACCGTCGCCTCGACTTCGTCCTTGGGGATGATGTCGAGGGCGGCGAGCAGGGCAAGGGCGATGGGCAGGTCGAAATGCGAGCCTTCCTTGGGCAGATCGGCGGGCGACAGGTTGATGGTGATGCGTTTGGAGGGCAGGGCGATGGACATGGCATTGAGGGCGGCGCGGACGCGTTCCTTCGCCTCGCTGACGGCTTTGTCGGGCAGGCCGACAAGGGCAAAGTTGGGCATGCCGGGCGAGACGGCGCATTGCACCTCGACGATGCGGGCCTCGATCCCTTCGAAAGCGACTGTGTAGGCGCGCGCGACCATTCCGCATCCCCGTTTACCTTGGTTAACGGGGTAAGGAATAATGGTTTACGACTGGTAAATGGCCATGAACTTTGGCCATGCGGCGGGGTCTGCGACGGTTTTGTCGCGGCAGAAGGCATTGCAAAAGCCGAACCTGCGCCCGTCGATTTCAAGGCAATGGGTGACGGGGTCGCCGGAATAGGGGCAGGTCGTGTTTTCGGATGCGGTGCCATCGACGGGTTTGGCGATCAATGGCGCGGGGCCGGGCCAGACCCGCGTGGGGTAATCGCGGCGGTAGTAATCCTGATCCGGGCCACCTGCGGCGCCCATGGCGCGCCAGCGGCGGAAGTCGGGATGGGCAAGGTGGGCGGCCACATAGGCCTGTGCCGCGTCACTGACGGGCAGGTTATAACCGGCGATGCGGGCGGCAACGGGGGCAAAGAAGGCGTCGGCGGCGGAATAATCACCGCAAAGCCAAGGGGTGGTGGAGCCGGTGGTCCGGCGGGCCCAGGACCAAAGCGCGTCCAGCCGGGCAAGGTCGGCCAAGACGGCGTCGGGGGGAGCGCAGTCGGCATAGGTGACGCGCAGGTTCATCGGGCAATGGGTGCGCAGGGCGGAAAAGCCCGCGTGCATTTCGGCGGCGAGCGAACGGGCGGTGGCGCGGGCGGTGGGATCTGCGGGCCAGAGGCCGGCATCGGGGTGACGGGTGGCGAGTTCTTCGGCAATGGCGGCGGTTTCCATGACGACCACGGCATCGTCGATCACGAGGGTGGGGGCGGTGCGGGCGGGGGCATAGGGGCGCAGCATTGTGGCGAGTTCATCGGTGTAAAGCCGGGCGGTGCGGGTGGTGACGGGGATGCCGAAGGCGGCAAACAACAGCCAGCCGCGCAGGGACCAGCTGGAATAAGAGCGGTCACCGATGACGAGGGTATAGGGCATGGCGCATCCTTTCAGAACCTGTTGGTGCATGCATGACGCGGGTCTGTTTTGGACGCAACAGGAAGGGGTGCCTTGCGGCGGCCTTTTGTGGGGGGCGGCGGGGGTGTGCGGGCGGCAGGGACGCCGCGCCGGGTTCATCGCGATAGGGTGAGGTGCGTTCGGCTGGCCCCCCACCCCAGCCCTGCCCCACAGGGGGGGAGGGAGGCGCCTTTGTGCCGGGGGGCCGGGCGTGATGATTGTGCGGATCAGGGCAGGTGATTGATCACGGCGGCGCGCCATTGGCGGGTATCGTGGATCAGGGTTGTCACCGACAGATTGTCGATCTTGTGGGCCAACGCCTGATAGGCCGTGATCCCAAGTGCGCGCTGCACCTGCGTCAGAATGACGCCGACATGCGCGACGATGATGATATCGCGCGCGGGCTGTGTCAGCAGGCCATCAACAGCCATGTTCACACGGGCGGCGGCGGTGTTCCAGCTTTCGCCATTTGGCGGCGCGTGATCGCCGGGATTTTCCCAATAGGCGCGGCTGAGGCCGGGGTGCGACGCGGCCACGTCGGTGAAGTGTTTGCCATCCCAATCGCCAAGGTTGAATTCGCGCAGTGCGGCCTGATGCGGCAGGCGGTGACGGCCCGTTTCGATCGCGTCGGCGGTGGCGCTGGCGCGGCACAGGTCGGACGAAACCAGCATGGCCCCGATTGGCAGATGCGCCGACAGGCGTGCGATGCGGGCGTGATCGGACAGATCGGCGGGCACATCGCGCCAGCCGACAAAGGTTTTCTGATGCGTCGGGCCGTGGCGCACCCACCACAGCCGTGTCATGGCAACTGTCCTTTAAGAACAAGGGGAAGGCCCGCAATCACGGTGACGACAAGGCCTGCCTGCGCGGCAAGTTGCTGGTTCAGGCGGCCTTGGGCATCACGAAACCGCCGGGCCAGCGCGTTATCGGGAACGATGCCGCCGCCGACATCGTTGGTCACGATAACGACGGGTGCGGCACAGGCGGAAAGAGCGGCAAGCAATGTGGTGGCTTCGGTATCCAGATCATGTTCGGCCAGCAGGTGATTGGTCAGCCACAACGTGGCGCAATCGACCAGCACAGCCTCGTCCGGCGTCGCGGCGGCAAGGGCCGCAGGCAGATCAAGCGGGGCCTCGACCGTGTGCCAGTCGGCTCCGCGATCCGCGCGGTGCTGTGCGATCCGGGCGCGCATTTCGTCATCCCAGATTTCTGCCGTCGCAATATAGCGCCGCGGGCGGGATGTGGCCGTGATCAGCCCCTCGGCAAAGCGTGACTTGCCCGACCGCGCCCCGCCGATCACCAATGCGGTCGCGGGCAGTAATGTTTGTGATCCGGTCACGGGTGGGCCTCGTAAAACTAGTAATCGGCGAAAGAGCCGATCACGTCTCTGGCTGGGGGTTTGAAGATGGCACTCGACGGATATAACGACCAAAAGATGTCTCGCCAAGCGATGAAGGCGGAATTGCTGGATGCGGAAACAGAATTGCGTCTCGCGTACGCGTGGCGCGATCAGCGCGATGAGGCGGCGCTGCATCGGTTGATCACGGCCTATATGCGACTTGCGATTTCGATGGCGGCGAAGTTTCGCCGTTATGGCGCACCGATGAATGATTTGATCCAAGAGGCGTCGTTGGGCCTGATGAAGGCGGCAGAAAAGTTTGACCCCGATCGCGGCGTGCGCTTTTCGACTTACGCGGTGTGGTGGATCAAGGCATCCATCCAGGACTATGTAATGCGCAACTGGTCGATGGTGCGCACGGGGTCAACCAGCAGCCAGAAGAGCCTGTTTTTCAACCTGCGCCGGGTGCAGGCGAAACTGGAGCGCGAGGCATCACAGCGGGGTGAGGCACTGGACAGTCACCAGTTGCGCCAGATGGTGGCATCCGAAGTGGGCGTGCCGTTGGCGGACGTGGAGATGATGGAAGGTCGGCTTTCGGGGTCGGACTATTCATTGAACGCGACGCAATCGGCAGAGGATGAGGGGCGCGAATGGATTGACGCGCTTGAAGATGACGGTCCGCAGGCGGCGGAGGTTGTGGAAGGGGCACATGATCAGGCGCATCTGCGCACATGGCTGGTGCGGGCGATGCAAAGTCTGAATGCGCGCGAACGCTATATCGTGGCGGAACGCAAGCTGCGCGAAGAGCAGCGCACGCTGGAAAGCTTGGGGCAAGAGCTGGGCTTGTCAAAAGAACGTGTCCGGCAGTTGGAGGCGGCGGCATTCATGAAGATGCGTAAATCGCTGGAAGGCCAATCGCGCGAAGTACATCATTTCCTGTGATCCGCTGGGTATGGCTTTTGATTTGCGCGGCCCCGGCGCTGGCCGAGGAAATCCCACGGGACCACCTGCCAAGCCTGTCATTGGCGGATGTTGTGATCGTCGGTGAAGTGCATGACAATCCGGCACATCATGAAAATCAGACGACGATCCTGTTTGGCGTGCAGCCACGCGTAATTGTGTTTGAAATGCTGACGCCGGAACAGGCAGCACGACCCTATGATCGGTTTGACATGAAGGCGATGGCGGCGACGGTGGGCTGGAAAGCGGCGGGTTGGCCCGATTTCACAATGTATTATCCGCTGTTCGTGATTGTGCCGAACGCGCGGATCGTCGGGGCCGGTATGGGGGACGCCGCAATTCAAATCGCGGTGGTGCAAGGGGCGGGTGTAGCCTTTGGCGCGCATGCGGCGCGCTATGGGCTGGACAAACCGCTGGCAGAAGCCGATCAGGCGCAGCGCGAGGCCGAGCAGTATCTGGCGCATTGCGGGGCGCTGCCAAAAGAGTTGCTGCCGGGAATGGTGGCGGCGCAACGCCTGCGCGACGCGGCTTTGGCACGGGCAACCGTGCAGGCGGTGGAGGCGACGGGCGGGCCGGTGGTGGTGATTGCCGGCAATGGACATGCGCGCAACGATCGGGGCGTGCCTGCTGTGTTGCGGTTAGTCGCGCCTGACTTGCAGGTGTTGTCGGTGGGGCAACTGGAGGCGCGGGCCGAGGATGCGCCGTTCGACCTGTGGGTGGTGAGCGATGCACCAGAACGGCAGGATCCCTGTACTGCGTTCCGGTAGGATGGACAATTTTGCCCATCATCCGGGCAGTTGCAGTTGCATGGCACAGCCCCTACACCTGAAGGCGCGGACACAAGGGGTGGGCCATGTTGCAGGGGACGCGTATCCTTCTGATCATCGGGGGCGGGATTTCGGCGTATAAATCGCTGGACCTGATCCGGCGTCTGCGCGAACGCGGGGCGGCGGTGACGCCTGTGCTGACGCGGGCAGCCACCGAGTTTGTGACGCCCTTGTCGGTGGCGGCACTGGCGGGGGAAAAGGTCTACAGCGATCTGTTCAGCCTGACGGACGAGGCCGAGATGGGACATATTCAGTTGTCCCGCGTGGCGGACCTGATTGTGGTGGCACCCGCGACGGCGGATCTGCTGGCAAAAATGGCGGGTGGGCGTGCGGATGATCTGGCGTCAACCCTGCTGCTGGCCACCGATACGCGGGTGCTGGCGGCGCCTGCGATGAATGTGCGGATGTGGAGCCACGCGGCGACGCAGCGCAATGTCGCGCAGGTGCAGGCGGATGGGGTGCGTCTGGTGGGGCCGAACGCAGGCGACATGGCTTGTGGTGAATACGGGCCGGGGCGGATGGCGGAACCGTTGGAGATTGTGGCGGCGGCTGAGGGGATGTTGGGGGCCGGGCCGTTGGCGGGCAAACATGTGCTGGTGACATCGGGGCCGACGCATGAGCCGATTGATCCGGTGCGATACATCGCGAACCGGTCATCAGGGTCGCAGGGCACGGCTCTGGCAGCGGCGCTGCGCGATCTGGGGGCACGGGTCACGTTCGTGACGGGGCCCGCAACGGTGCCTGCGCCCGGTGGGGTGGATGTGGTGCGGGTGGAGACGGCGGCAGAAATGATGGCGGCGGTGACGGCGGGGTTGCCTGCGGATGCGGCGGTGTTTGCGGCGGCGGTGGCGGATTGGCGGGTGTCAAATGCCAGCGATCACAAGATGAAGAAGGATGGCAAGGGGGGCTTGCCCGTGCTGACCTTTGCCGAAAACCCCGACATTCTGGCGGCGGTTTCAAAGGGGGCGTTGCGGCCCCGGCTGGTGGTGGGGTTTGCCGCGGAAACCGATGATGTGCTGTCGCATGCGACGGCAAAGCGGGCGCGCAAGGGGTGCGACTGGATCGTGGCGAATGATGTGTCGCCGGGGACGGGGATCATGGGGGGCATGGAAAACGCAGTGGCGGTGATCACGGATGCGGGCGTCGAGGTGTGGCCGCGCATGGGCAAAGATGCCGTGGCGCGCAAACTGGCGGCGCGGATTGCAGAGGCGCTGACGTGACGGGGGGCGTGCTTGGGGGGGGCTGCGGATGCCTCCGGCGGGGATGTTTTTTCAGAGAGGAAGGGGCGGGCGCATGACACCTGTTTTGCGTGTGCTGTGGGAGGAGTGGGCGGATCGTGATGTGCCATTGCCGACCTATGCGACGGCGGGGTCTGCCGGGGCGGACGTGCGGGCGAACCTGATGCCGGGGGACAGGGCGGCGGGGATTATGTTGGTACCGATGGCGCGGGTGATCGTGCCGACGGGGATCAGGATTGAAATTCCGGCGGGGTTCGAGGTGCAGATCAGGCCGCGTTCGGGGCTGGCGGTGAAATCGGGGATCACGCTGCCGAACACGCCGGGCACGATTGACAGCGATTATCGCGGGCCTTTGGGCGTGGCTTTGGTCAACCTGTCGGATGCACCCTATATGGTGCAACATGGCGAGCGGATTGCGCAGATGATCGTGGCACCGGTGGTGCAGGCGGGGTTTGCGGTGGTGGACGCGCTGTCGGATACGGTGCGCGGGACGGGCGGCTTTGGGTCGACGGGGCGCAGTTAGAGTGGGGCGCGGATGATCGGCCTTCTGGGGTTTGCGGCGATCTGGGTGGCGGCCTGGTTGATGACGCTGCCACGCAGGCTGTTCTGGGGCCTCTCCTTCCTGTGGTGGGTCGGGCTGATGGCCGTGACCTTTCCGGTCTGGCAGGCGGAACGCAGGATCGATCCGTCGGGCGAATTGCGCCTTCCGCCGCCCTTTGTGGGGGGCGATCTGGCGGGGTGGTTGCTGCTGGGGGTGCTGGTGGCCGTGGTCGCGGGTTTTCGCGCGGTGCTGCCCCGCCTGCGCGCACGCGCTGCGGTTCCGGTTGCAGCGGTGCCACCGGGCAAGTTTTCGGACAGTGAGCTGGACCGTTACGCGCGCCACATCATGCTGCGCGAGATTGGCGGGACCGGGCAGAAGGCGCTGCGGGATGCGCGGGTGTTGGTCATTGGCGCGGGGGGGCTGGGGTCGCCCGTGCTGCTGTACCTGGCGGGTGCGGGGGTGGGCACGATCGGGGTGATTGATGACGATGTCGTCGATCACACCAACCTGCAGCGGCAGATCATCCATACGGACGCGCGGATCGGCATGGCCAAGGTGCAGTCGGCGGAAGCGGCGATGCGGGCGTTGAACCCGTTCATCACGGTGCGCCCCTATCAGCGGCGGCTGACAGAGGAAATCGCGGCGGCGCTGGTCGCCGACTATGATCTTGTGCTGGACGGATCGGACAATTTCGATACGCGCTACCTTGTGAACCGGGTGTCCGCGCAGGCGGGCGTGCCGTTGATTGCCGCTGCCATCACGCAATGGGAAGGCCAGATCAGCCTTTATGATCCGGCGCATGGCGGCCCCTGCTATGCGTGCGTGTTTCCGGTGCGGCCCGCGCCGGGGCTGGTGCCGACCTGTGCGGAGGCCGGGGTGGCCGCGCCCTTGCCGGGGATTCTGGGTGCAATGATGGCGATGGAGGCGGTCAAGCAGATCACGGGTGCGGGAACGGGCCTGATGGGGCGGCTGGTCATTCACGACGCGCTGCACGCCGAAACCCGCAGCATTGTGGTCAAACGCCAGGCAGATTGCCCGGTTTGCGGGGCGGATGCGCGCCGTGGCTGGACAGTGCCGCAGCCATGACCTTAATCTGGCACAAAACCAACCGGGGAGAAACCACATGAAACTGACCGCTGCCCTTGCCGGGCTTGCCATGCTGAGCGCGACCGCCGCCTTTGCCGAAGTGCCTGATCTTGCCGGTCGCGAAATCGTCGTTGTGACGGAGAACGCCTATCCACCGCTGCAGTTTCTGGACGGGTCGGGGGCGGCGATTGGCTGGGAATATGACGCGATGGCCGAAATCGCCAAACGCCTGAATGCGACCGTCAGCTATCAAAATACGAGCTGGGATGCGATGATCCCCGCCGTGTCGGAAGGCCAGTATGACCTTGGCATGACCGGCATTACCATCAAGGATGAGCGCCGCGAACAGGTCGATTTTTCCGAACCCTATATGCGGTCGGAAATGTTGATGATCGTGCGTGGCGATGAGACGCGGTTCACCGATGCGGCATCGTTTGCGGCGATCCCCGATCTGCTGGTATCGGCACAGCCGGGCACATCACCGTTTTACGCGGCGGTTTACAACATTCTGGATGGCAACGAGGAAAACGCGCGCATCATCAAGTTTGAGACGTTCGGCGCGGGGCTGGAGGCGTTGAAAGCGGGCGATGTCGATCTGACGCTGTCGGATTCGACGGCGGCGAATGGCTATGTCGGTGCATCGGATGGCGGGCTGAAGATCATCGGTGCGCCGCTGGCATCCGACGATTTCGGGTTCATCTTCCCCAAGGGCAGCGATCTGGTGGCCCCGATCAACGCCGCGATTGCGGAGATGAAGGCGGATGGCACGCTCGATGCGCTGAACCAG
>JANNKX010000197.1:0-12594 GCA_031396505.1 Rhodobacterales bacterium | reverse complement strand
ACCATCGGGAACATGTGATGTTCCACGTGGTAGTTCATGTTCCAATAGATAAAGCGGCTGACGGGGTTCATCAGCACTGTCCGGCTGTTCAGGCGGTGGTCGATCACGTTGTCGGCAAGGCCGCCATGCTGCAACAGCCCGGTCAGCACATGATGCCAAGCCCCGTAGAGGCGTGGCAGTCCGATCACCATCAAGGGCAAGATCGATTGCATCGAGGCCGCAAGCGCCAAAGTTGCCGCATAGATCAGGCTGTGGATGATCGCCACCCGCTGCACCGCCGCCCAATCGCTTTGCGGCACAAAGGTCCGTTCTGCGGAGGTTGGGCCGAACAGCGCGTTATGGATCAGATTCGGAAAAAACCGGATCACATCCATGACCCCAAAGAAGTTCAGCATGACTTTGGCCAGTTCCGGTGGGCGCATCACGGCGATTTCCGGGTCGCGACCGACGATGTAGGTATCGGTGTGATGGCGTGCATGGCTCCAGCGCCAAGTCGCCGCATTGCGCATGATCATGAAGGACGCGATCTGATAAACCACATCATTCATCCATTTGGTGCGAAACGCCGTCCCGTGGCCACATTCGTGCCAGCGCGAATCCGAAGCGCTGCCATACAGCACGCCATAGGCAAGCCAGAACGGTGCCGACCACCAGCTTGGCCACAGGGCGATCCCGATCCCGGCAAAGACGATCATGCAGCCGTAAAGCAGGACCGTATCACGGATCGCCATGACATCGGTGCGCTGCATCAGCGCCTTCATGTCCTTGCGCGGAATGTCAGTGTGATACCACGCGGCAGCGGCCAGACCCGTCTCGACCGCACAACGGGCATCGGCGCCCAAAAGGCTGTAGTCGCGTTTACCCATCTTGTCCTTCTCGCGTTGTCCTGTGTTCGTCTGCGCGGAAATCATTGCTCGGACGGTGATCGGCAGACGGTCCGTGATGTTTGGCATCGCCTGAGGTAAAGCGATAACCAACGCTGGCGCAATCACCAAGTCTGCGATTGCAAATCCCATCAAACTGCATCACGACTGAAATGCAAATGCGTGCTTTTCGTCAGGCGTGAACCATTGGCAAACCGCCCCACCATCCAGGATGTCGCCCGTGAGGCGGGAGTTTCCACAGCAACTGTGGACCGTGTGCTGAATGCGCGGGAAAAGGTGCGCGAAGACACGGCCCGGCGGGTTTACGAGGCCGCGCGGCTGGTCGGCTATCACGCGGCACCCCTGATCGGGCAGCGGGTACAGATGGACCTTCCGCGCCTGCGGCTTGGCGTCGTGCTGCATAAAGAACGCCAGTCCTTTTATCAGAACTTCAAGTCCGAGATCGAGCGGGCCGTGACCGAGGCGATCGGCCTGCGCGCTTCGGCGGTAATCGAATTTGCCGCATCGCAATCGCCTGCGGATTTTACCACGTTGATCGAGGGTATGGCAGGACGGGTTGACGCCGTCGCCGCGACCGCCGTTACGCATCCCGAAGTGACCGAAGCCGTGCTGCGCATGAACGCGAAAGGCATTCCCTGCTTTGCCTTGCTGAACGATTTTGCCCAAGGTGTGCGGCAGAACTATCTGGGTCTGAACAACATGAAGATCGGCAGAATTGCCGCGCATCTGATCGCGACAACCACGCATCAGCCTGGAAAGATTGCCGTTTTTGTTGGCGGCTATCGCTGGCACGGGCACGAACTGCGCGAGACTGGCTTTCGGAGCTATTTTCGTGAGTATGCGCCGCAGTTCACCCTGCTGGATACCTTGGTCAATCTGGAAACCCGGCAACTGACCTACGAGGCGACGCTCGACCTTCTGGGTCGTCATCCCGACTTGCGCGGAATCTATTGTGCCGGTGGCGGGATGGAGGGCGCAATTGCGGCACTTCGCGAGGTGCGGCGCCCCGGCGAGGTGACGTTCGTGGTAAACGAACTGACGCCTGAAAGCCGGTCTGCGCTGATTGCGCGCTATGTCAGCATGACGATTGCGACACCGCTGACGAAACTGTGTGACGATCTTGTCATCCTTGCGGCTGCGGCTGTGCGAAACGGCATTGCGCCAGTGCAGGGCCAGCATTTTCTGCAACCCGACCTATATCTGCCGGAGTCTGTGTGAACGCCCGGTTCGCCCTCAGGTCTTGATGTAGTTTCAATCAACCTGACTTCTAAAATTCGTCAGTCTTGATGTAGAAAGCCCGCGCCCGATTGACGCAGGTTGGGTGCGCTGACATAGCATCATGGGTACGGTGATAGCGGGCGAGGGGGCAGCGCCATGGCGATATTTGCGCTCAATCACATGACGGCTGCGAAAATGGGATACCGCGCGCTTCTTGATCTGGCGGCCGGGCTTGGTTGCGTCGGGGTCGAGGTGCGCAACGATCTGCCGCAACCGCTGTTTGATGGGATGGACCCTGCGGCGGCGGGCGATCTGGCACGCGCAAAGGGGTTGCGTCTGCTGGCGGTGGCCGAGGTCAAGCGGTTCAACGATTGGTCGGATACAAAAGGGTCCGAAGCACTGGCGCTAATGAAAATTGCGCAAGCGGCGGGTGCCGAGGCGGTATCCCTGATCCCGCGCAATGATAATCTTGGCATGGGCAATGGCGAGCGTCAGGCAGCCCTGCGCGTCGCTCTCAAGGCGCTGATGCCAATGCTTGAAGACCATGGCCTGATCGGCATGGTCGAACCGCTGGGCTTTGAAATCTGTGCCCTGCGCCACAAGGCCGAGGCGGTCGAGGCCATTACCGCCGTCGGCGGCGCGGGCCGCTTTAAGCTGGTGCATGACACCTTCCATCATACGCTTGCGCATGGCGGGGCATTCTTTCCTGAACATACTGGTATCGTTCATATTTCCGGCGTTTCTGACCAAGTGGTCACCATCGCGCGGATGACCGACGCGCATCGTGTGCTGGTGGACCGCGCCGACCGGTTGGACAACGTTGAACAGCTTCGTACGCTGGCCGCGGCGGGATATGCTGGCCCCGTGTCCTTTGAGGCATTCGCCACGTCGGTGCATGATTTGGCAGACCCGCGATCCGCGCTGCTGGCCAGCATGACGTATCTGGCCGGGGCAACGACATGAAACAGCCGCTGTGCCACAGCCTGCGGCGAAGAAACCAAGGCCCGTCGCCTCTCCTGTCCTATTTGCAAACGATTGCAAGAATCATTGACGGTCGAATCAAACTTCATCACCCTTCGTCAAGGGGCGATTTAGACGGGCGGATCACACGCTGTGAACGTCGCGGAAATCAAAGCTAGCCATTCCTGTCGTAACGGACGACAGGCTGTCTCTGGGAGGAGAAAAACATGGAAAAGACCCTAATCATTGCGGGCTTTGCCGCATTGATGTCGACCGCCGCAATGGCCGATGGTATTGGCGTGTCGATGGCACTGTTTGACGATAACTTTCTGACCGTGCTGCGCAACGGCATCCAGGAGCAGGCCGATTCCTCGGGCCTCTCAGTGCAGATCGAGGATGCACAGAACGATGTGGCCAAGCAATTGGACCAGATCAATAACTTCATCGCAAGCGGTGTGACGGCGATCATCGTGAACCCGGTCGATACCAGTGCCACGCAAGCCATGTCGGATGCCGCCGCGGCTGCGGGGGTGCCGCTGGTCTATGTGAATCGTCAGCCGATCAACCTTGACACGCTTCCCGACAACCAGGCTTTTGTCGCCTCGAACGAGGTGGACAGCGGCACCTTGGAAACCATCGCGCTTTGCGACAATTGGGCGGCCGAAGGCAAGACCGAAGTCAACGTCTATGTTATGCAAGGCGAGCTTTCCAACCAGGCCGCAGTGCAGCGCACGCAAGACATCTATGATGTGATCGAGGCCGGCAAGTGCAAGGTCACAGTCAATGTGATCGATCAGCAGTCCGCGAACTGGAGCCGCGATCAGGCGACCAGCCTGATGACCAACTGGCTGTCCTCGGGTGCCGCGTTTGATGGCGTGATCGCCAACAACGACGAAATGGCCATTGGTGCGATTCAGGCGATGAAGGCTGCAGGCATCGACATGGCGACCGTGCAGGTCGGCGGTGTGGACGCAACACAGGATGCGCTGGCAGCAATGCAGGCAGGTGATCTGGACGTGACCGTCTTCCAGAACGCAAAGGCCCAAGGCTCGGGCGCGCTTGATGCGGCGGTCAAGCTGGCAGCAGGCGACGCGGTTGATCAGGCTGTCTGGGTTGCGTTCGAATTGGTCACTCCGGCCAATGTGGCCGATTATCTGGCAAAGAACTGATCTTCAGGCGTATATTGAAAGGGGCGGCGCAGCAGTGCCGCCCTTTTCTGCTCGCACGGCTCTGGCCGGGTGGCGCGGGGCGGGGGCATCAGCAAAGGGGTACGTCATGGCGAACTCAAATCTTGGGGTCGGGGGGCTGACATACGACCCGGCCAAACGCAGCCGACCGCCCGAACTGAATGTGTTGGCCGCACTGGTGCTGATCATCGTGGCCTTCGAACTGCTTGGGCAATTCTTTATCGGCGACAGTTTCCTGTTTAACACGCGCGATAACGTCGACACGCTGTTTAACCAACAGCGGTTGCAAATCATCATCCTTCAGGTCGCAATCGTCGGCATCATTTCCCTTGGTGTCACGCAAGTTATCATCACCGGCGGAATAGACCTGTCATCGGGGTCCATCGTGGGCATCACCGCCATGGTCACGATGAGTTTTGCGCAAGTGGCCATCGTGAACGGTAACCCCAACCCAAAAGCGATTTTTGGGCCCGGATGGATGGACCTGCCGGTCATCGTGCCGATCATAGTGGGCCTTGCCTGCGGTCTTTTCGCCGGATTTGTCAACGGATTGCTGATCGCCTATACCCGCATTCCGCCGTTTATCGCGACGCTGGGCATGATGGTTTCTGCGCGCGGTTGTGCCAAATGGTGGTCCAAGGGAAACCCGATTTCCTTCCCGACCGAAAGCTATGCCACCATCGGCAAAGGCATGATGCCGGTTGTGATTTTCGTCTGCCTTGCGATCTTGTTTCATCTGATCATGACCCAGACAAAGTACGGTCGCCACTGTTACGCCATCGGGTCGAATGAGGCGGCAGCGCGGATGTCGGGGATCAACGTCACCGGGCACAAGGTACTGGTCTATACCATCGCGGGGGCTTTGGCGGCGCTGGCGGCAATCATCCTATCGTCCAAGAACCTGACAGCACAGGCGGGTATGGGGGTGATGTATGAACTCGACGCCATTGCGATGGCGGTGATCGGTGGCGTTTCTTTGCAAGGTGGGCGTGGATCGATCATCGGCACCTGTCTGGGCGCACTGATCTTCGGTGTCATCATCTCGGGTTTTACCTTCCTCAAGCTCGACGCCTATTACCAGGAGATGGTCAAGGGCGTGATCATTGTCGGCGCCGTCGTTCTTGACCAATGGCGGCAAACCAAACGAGGGCGGGGATAGATCATGGCCGACTACATTCTGGAAACCCGTGGTCTGACCAAGCATTACGGCGGTGTACATGCGTTGACAGATGCGAACTTCACCCTTCAGCGCGGCGAACATGTGGCAATCATGGGTGATAACGGGGCGGGCAAATCCACCTTCGTGCGCCAGATCACCGGGGTCGAAATGCCGACACGCGGCCAGATCGTGTTTGACGGCATGGAACATACGTTCAACAGCCCGATCGAAGCGCGCGAGGCCGGGATTGAAACCGTGTTCCAGACCCTGGCCTTGGCTGATGATCTGGATGTCCCATCCAACTTGTTTCTGGGGCGCGAAAAGATCCGCTTCAATCTTGGCCCTTTCTCGATCCTTGACAAAAAGGTGATGCGCGAGGCGACGATGGCGGCGCTGGTCAAGACCGGGGTCAAAATCCCGAACCTGATGAACACCATCCGCAACATGTCTGGCGGCCAGCGGCAATGCGTCGCCATCGCGCGCACGGCAGCGTTCAAGTCGAAACTGGTGATCATGGACGAGCCGACGGCAGCGCTTGGTGTGCAGGAAACCGCGCAGGTCGAAAACATCATCCGCACCCTGAAAGAGGCAGGCGAACCCCTGATCCTTGTCAGCCATAACATGCGGCAGGTCTTCGATCTGGTGGATCGCATCGTTGTGTTCCGCCGTGGCCGTATCGTCGCCAACCTGAACCGCGACGAAACTGACGGACAGGATATCGTCGCCTACATTACCGGTGCCAAGACCGGTGCCGCGTTCGAAGGCGCGGCCTGATCCGTTGACGTGGGCGTTGACCGATAATCCTGAAACCGTGACAACGGGTGTGCAGGCCACAGAACTACAAACGAATAACAGGCCGCGATAGACAACACCTGCGTGCGATCTTCGGACAGGATGGCGTCGGCGGCGCGGATGCTGCGGGCGGCATAGTGAAGGCGGTCCCGCGCGCGCAGACCTGTCGTCGCTGGGCGGGGTACGCCTGTTCATTCCGATATTGGGCACCGGGTCGATTTGTCAATTTCGTTCGCCCGCCTTCCGGCGTAGCCTTCGTGAAACCTGCGGAGACACCGATGAAAATCAGATCCATACGTGCAACCCCCGTCAACATCCCGCTGCGGGCACCGTACAGGTTCAGCTATGGCTCCATTGCGTCGGTCACCAAGACGGTGATCGAGCTGCAGACCGAAGACGGCGTGTGGGGCCTTGGCGAATGCGCCGATGGTGACCGCGCGGTCCAGGTCATGCGGATGGGTGATCGGCTGATTGGCCATGACATCCGCGATATCTCTCCCGCCATGCAGCGCTGTGTGCCGGGCATGTCATATACGCCCTGGGGGAATGTGCTGGGGGATCGTCGGATCTTTGGCGGTATCGAAATGGCGATGTGGGATGCGCGCGGCAAGACCGAAGGTGTAACGCTCAGCCGTCTTTTGGGCGGTGCGGTGCGCCATGAGATCGCGCTGACCGAATATTTCAGCTACCGCCTGCCAGGTGTCGATGAACCCGGCGAGGCCAGCCCTGCGGACATCGCCCGTTTCTGCGCCCGGATGATCGAGGATCACGACGCGCGCGCATTCGAAGGCAAGGTCGGCACCGTCGATCTGGCCGAAGAGGTGCGCATGGTGGCCGAGGTGCGCGCGGCCATTGGCGCGCGGCCGTTGCAACTGGACGCCAACGGCAAATGGACACTGCCCACCGCGCGGGTCGCGTTGCGCCAACTCATGCCCTACGATATTTCGTGGTGCGAAGAGCCCTGCGAGAATTATGAGGAAATGGCCGCCCTGCGGGTGCATTTCGATGTGTCCTTTTCCACCCACAAGGTCGATCTGCCCAAGGCCGTTCTGTTGGGTTGCCCGGATGCGATTGTAACCAACATCAACGACTTGGGCGGCATCCGGGGTGCTGTGGATTTCATCGGCTCCTGTGCCGCGATGGGTGTGGGTTTCCGCTTTCATTCGGGCGAAACCGGGGTTGGATCAGCCGCCTATCTGCATGTCAGTGCGGCGATGGAACATGTCTGCGGCGCAAGCCAGACCCTTTTTCGCTGGTACGGCGATGACGTCATCGAGGGCGGGCCCTTCATTCCCAAAAGCGGTGTCGTGAAGGTGCCCGAAGGGCCGGGGCTGGGCGTGACAATTGACGCAGTTGCGCTGCGTCGCTGCCACGAACGATACCTGACCGAAGGCGCTTTTCCGGCAGGGGCCTCGGCCCCGGCGGGATCAGCCTATGGCAGCATGTTTCGCAAGACCTGAGGCGGCGCAGAAAATCGGCCGATGGCCAAAACGGATCGATGATGCATGGCCGATCCTGAATCTCGATCTCCGCACGAAGGCGGCGCGGCGGTCGTCGGGACTTTGCGAATATGGAGCCCGTCCCCGCCCGGTCGCGGGCTTACCGCCGCCTGACCAACCCGTTTCAGCCGCAGACAGTATTCAGCGCCGATCAGATCGCTTCCATCCACTGCGCTGCGCGTGCCGGAAACCCTTGGCGTCAAGGTCCTGCTGCCCGAAGCCCGTGCGATCTTCAAAGGCACGGGCGCACTGGTGGATGAGGGCGCTGACCCTGCAGCATGCCGAGGCGCTGGCAGGCCTGACGCTGGCACAACTTTTCCGCAAAGGCGCGCCAGTGGTCTATGGCAGCTTTTCGTCCAACGTCGACATGAAGTCCGGTGCGCCGCTGTTCGGCACACCGGAGCATATGAAGGCAACCCTCGGCACCGGTCAACTCGCCCGGTTCATCGGGTTGCCATGGCGGGCGGGCGGTGGGGCGGCCTCCAACACCCCCGACGTTCAGGCGGCGCAGGAAAACGGGCTGGTGGTGTCGGGCTCGGTCTTGGCAGAGGCGACCGTGCTGATCCACGCGGCGGGTTGGCTGGAAGATGGGCTGAGCCTGTCTTTTGAAAAGCTGATAACGGATGTCGATGTGCTCCAATCCATCGCCGAGATGTGCACGCCCACGCCCGCCGATGACGCCGCGATTGCATTTGCCGCGATCGAGGACGTGCAGCCTGGCGGGCATTTCTTTGCCACCGCACACACAATGGCACGCTATATAACCACTTTCTATCAGCCACTTGTCACCGATGCGACGAACTCTGGCACTCGGACCGATGCCTGATCAGCTGCACCGGGGTCAGACGCAACACGCTGTAGAATACGTCTTGTCAACGGATCGCGATGCAGTGCGAAAGGTCCAAAGCAATATCCGCGTCGATGCGCACTCTTGAAGCATCAACCCAAAAGGGGGCCGCAAGTCACATCAAAACCAATCGCATCGCAACCCCGACCATGCCATTGGTGACTGGATCGCGGCGGATACGACCAGGGCATCGGCGCTCAAGGCATGATCAGGGCCTTGTGCGACCCGTCGCAATAGGGTGCGTTGGCCGTATGCTTGCAACCGCACAGAAACGCGGTTTTTGCTGTCTCGACGTTGAATTTCAGCGGCGTGATGGATGTGGTCTTGTGATGGCCATCGCAATAGGGCTGGTTTTGCGACAGCCCGCAAGCACACCAGAAATAGGCCTTCTCACCCTGCAGGTCGACCTTGTAGGGGGCGGGCTGGGCGATATGGGGGGCATCAGACATGGCGGCTTTCCCTGTGGCGGATGGCTGGGATGATCGTGGCGCTTTGCGGCTGGCGGGTCAAGGCGTGGGTGAAGTGCCAGAGTTGGCGGGCTGGCGCGCAGTGGAGACGAAAACAACGGTGTTTCCGATCAAGACATGCCGAAGGGGTCCTGGCAAATTTGTCCGCAGGTAAGTCTGCCCGCGCCGGCCGGATCGAAAGCATGTGGGGTCCCCTCACCCCATCCGCCCCCACAGATCATATTCCCCGGCTTCCTCTACCGTCACCGAAACCACATCCCCTGCCGACAACCCCGCGAACCCCTCATCCACGAACAGGTTCCCGTCGATCTCGGGTGCGTCGGCCATTGTCCGGCAGGTGGCACCCTCATCGTCCACCTCATCCACGATCACCGACAGCACTTTTCCAACCTTTGCGGCCAGTTTCGCTGCCGAGATCCTTTGGGCCTTTTCCATAAAGCGATCATAGCGTTCCTGTTTGACCTCCGGGTCAACATGATCCGGCAGGGCGTTCGACCGCGCCCCTGCCACGTTTTCGTACTGAAAGCACCCGACGCGGTCCAGTTGTGCGGCATCCAGCCAGTCCAGCAGCACCTGAAATTCCGCCTCCGTCTCTCCCGGATAGCCGACGATAAAGGTCGACCGCAGGGTGATGTCGGGACAGACCGCGCGCCAAGCGGCGATTTCGTCCAGCGTCCGCGCCGCCGCCGCGGGCCGGGCCATCCGCCGCAAGACGCCGGGATCGGCGTGCTGGAACGGGATGTCGAGATAGGGCAGGATCAGCCCGTCGGCCATCAGCGGGATCAGGTCGCGCACATGCGGATAGGGGTAGACGTAGTGCAGCCGCACCCATGCGCCCAATCCCCCCAGATCGCGGGCAAGGTCGGTGATGTGGGCGCGCACCTCGCCGCCTTTCCAAGTGGAAAGGTCATGCTTGCGGTCAACCCCGTAGGCGGATGTATCCTGTGAAATCACCAACAGTTCGCGGACCCCAGCCTCCACCAGCTTTTCCGCCTCGCGCAGCACGGCATGGGCGGGGCGGGATTGGAGCCGCCCGCGCATGTCGGGGATGATGCAGAATTTGCACTTGTGATTGCAGCCTTCGGAGATTTTCAGATAGCTGTAATGGCGCGGCGTCAGGCTGACGCCCGTGGCTGGCAGCAGGTCGATGAACGGGTCCGGGCTGGGTGGCACGGCCTTGTGGACGGCATCCAGCACCGCCTCGTACTGGTGCGGGCCGGTCACGGCCATCACCTTCGGATGCGCCCCGGTGATATAGTCAGGCTCTGCCCCCAGACAGCCCGTCACGATCACGCGGCCATTCTCGCGCAGCGCCTCACCGATGGCATCAAGGGATTCCGCCTTGGCACTGTCGAGGAAACCGCAGGTGTTCACGATCACCGCATCGGCCCCCTGATAATCGGGGGAGATGGCATAGCCTTCGGCCCGCAGGCGCGTCAGGATGCGTTCGCTATCAACCAGCGCCTTGGGGCAGCCGAGGCTGACCATACCGATGGTCGGCTGACCGGGACGGCGGGCATCGGGAACGCTGGCGCGGGCCAGATCGGGGCGGAGGTTGGGCGGGTTTTGTGACATGGGGGGGATATAGCGGGAAACGGGCCGCTGGGGTAGGGGGGTGTCCCACAGTGAGACGTTTTCGGAAGGGTTTGAAATCAATGGGTTGGGTTTTGGGGTTCATGGTTTGTTAAGGAATGGGGGATTGATTGGGGGGGTGAAGGCGGGGCAGAGGTTGCGGTGCAGGCGGGGCGCGGCTAACCTTTGGTTTACCAATCTGCATGAGGATGGGGTATGGTGGGGTGGAACCTCATCCTACGGGGGAGGGCATGAACCATCTGAACTATGGCGATAATCTGGCAGTGCTGCGCGAGCATATCCGGGATGACAGCGTTGAACTTATCTTTCTTGACCCGCTGTTCAATTTCACCGCACAACTCAATGTGCTATTCAAGGGGCCTTCAGGAAGTGAAAGCGCGGCGCAGATCGAGGCGTTCGATGATACGTAGCACTGGAATGACAGCGCCGAGGCGGCGTTTGGCGATGTGATGCGCAGGGGGAGTGCGAATTGCTAGCCAAGCTTTTCGGCGATCAATGGGATGATGTTGGCCTGCGAATGGTTGGCGTAGGTGTCCCAAGTCGGCGTGTATTCTTCAGCCTGATTGCCCCAGACAGTCCAACCAACACGCGGCCCGCGCGCAAACATTTCCAGCCGCGGACCGCTGCTGCAGCCTTCGATCAGACCATACTGCTCATCGGGCTTGCGACTGTGTTCGCGCTTTTGGGTTGAGATGATATTTTCCTGCGTGCGGCCCTGTTGTAGAGTACGGGCATTCTTTCCACGCACACCGAACAGGAGCACTTCGGTCACGTTGCGAAAGTAAAAACCTACTCCGCGCCGATCTGGGCCCCCGTCTTTGCGGATTTTATACCAGATAATGTTGCTTTTATAGCTGAAACCCCAGTTCTCCATGACTTTGAGGCCTTCTGGCAGCAAGGCGTTGGGAACCCAAAGGTAAAGGTGGGAAGTTTCAGCCACGACCGCTTCGACCGGAAGATCGCAAATCTCGCGCAGGGTCATTGTCGAATAGCGTGAAAGGCGCTTGTGTTCTGGTGCCATCTTGCCCGTGCGGTTCTGGAACTGCCAAGGGGGGTCAGCAAGAACTGTACGAAACTTGGTCTTTCCAGCCTTAGCCAGAAGGTCGTCAGCAGCGCTGATCATGCGTCATCCTCCACGAATAGGGCCTTTGTAATGCCAAACACCAAAAGTGGGCATCCCGCGCCGCCGCCCCCCTGAATTCTTGGCAGCAGCTTTGACATATGGGTTGTTGAGTTTCCGTAGGACGATCCTCGGCCAAGATCGTTAAAGATGTCTTGAAGTTCGTCCGCACGGGTTATGACGATGCCAACGCTGACGGCGCGGAGGTCGAACAGGAGGCGGAAGTTATTGAGATCCCGATCATAGAAGGGATCTTTGTTGTTCCATTCGATTTCCAGAGCCACGCCATTCTTGAAGCAATCAATTTTGTGGGTTGGCGAGTCAAGGCGGTTGCCATCAACTTCGATTGCCGTTTGAAACTGTTTCTCTACCCATCCTCGCTGGGTCAAAAATCCGTCGATGAATGTGGAAAGTTGGCTCTTGTTCCCGCCGCCTTTGGAGATCCAGGACTTTCGTAGCCGAAACGCCGATAACACATCCAGAAGGTCTTGCCACTCTGACGGAAAGTCCTGCGTCAGTATCGCGCTCGCATGCTTCCACTCGTAGCATTCGTAATGGTCGAGGATAAACTGGGGAAGGCGGGCATTCAACATTCTGTAGCTCCGGTTCGAACACGGACCATAGATAGCGCTCGCTCTGCTTGCAAGCACCGAAGGCGCGCAGATCGGGGTTTTTCTGACGCTGACCGAACCGTCGCCCCCGATGGTAACCGAGGCGACGGGGGCGGGGCAGGTGGAATTGCCGGGGTTTGGGGGGCTGTGCTGTGCATCCAGATCGTGACGATTGAACAGGCGGTGGCGCTGCGCGACCGGGCGGTGCGGCAAGACGGGTTCAAGCGGGCGGCCAAGGAAGTGGATGCGGGGCGGCA
>JANNKX010000196.1:0-3131 GCA_031396505.1 Rhodobacterales bacterium | reverse complement strand
AGCAAAACCAAAGTTTGCGGCAACCAAAATGTTATGAATTTTCTGTGCGCGGCGCGATAAGAAGTGCTTACTGGCAATGATGACGTTCAAAGCCCAAAGGCTATACCACATCGACAGAATGCCAAATATTCTAGGAATATAAACTAAATTGAGGAGCAACAGTGCCAAAGCCAACCCGCCAAGAACTGTGATCCAGTTTTCCCGCGCCTTGCTCACACCGCCCCCCCCATCCGGGCGCGGGCTGTCCGCTCCAACGCCCCCACGATCAGGATCAGCCCCCCCGCAAGGATCGCCGCAGCGAACAGCGCCGCCCACATATCCAACGGCCGCCCGAACTGACTGCCCACCAGCATCCGCGCGCCAAGGCCCTCCGTCGCCCCCGACGGCAACTCGCCCACAATCGCCCCCACCAGCGCCGCCGCAATCGCCACCTTCAGCGATGCAAAGAAATACGGCATCGACGCAGGCAGGCGCAGTTTCCAGAAATTCTGCACCCCCGATGCGTTGTAGGTGGCCAGCAAATCCAGCTGCATCCCGTCCGGGCTGCGCAACCCCTTGATCATCCCCACCAGCACCGGAAAGAACGACAGATAGGCCGCAATAATCGCCTTGGGGATCATCTTACCGTCAATCCCCGCCTTGTCCGACAACACGATGATCATCGGCGCCAGCGCCACAATCGGAATCGTCTGGCTGATGATCGCCCAGGGCATCACCGATTTCTCCATCGTGCGGGAATACACAATCGCCACCGCCAGCCCCACCCCCAGCACAATTCCCATGCCGAACCCCAGCAGTGTCGCCTGCAGCGTCTTGAACCCATGATACACAAGGCTGCGCTTCGACGTGATCGCCTGCCCCGCCACTCCATCCCACAACTCCGACGCTACCTGATGCGGCGGCGGCAACAGGGGGCGTTCCTGATCCATGGTCTGCGGCACCATCTCGGCAAAACTCACCGTGGTCCCCGCCCGTTCCGCCTGATCGTACACCCACTGCGCGTTCAGCCAAATCGTGGCCGCGTACCAGACCACAAAGATGATCCCGAGGATGGTCAGGACGGGGGCTGCATTACGCATGGCGCAGCCTCCAGAACCACCAGCACAGTATCAGTATGCCGACCAACGCAGCCAGACCTGTCAACCAGATGCCGTTGTATGCGTCGGTGCAATTGGGGGTCAGAACCCAGTCTACGGCGGGCATCTTGTCACAACCGCGTTGCACGAAGTCTGATCGTATCATTGGAAATGCCACTGCAAAGACGATCGCAAACACCGCCGATATGATGGCGATGGCGCGTGCTGCTGATGGAGGCAAAGTGAACCTCATCCCCCAACCCCTCGCCAGATGATACGTGCCACCAAATCCCTTGCCGACAGCGCGGCGACGAGCACATTTTTGGACAAGGTGCAGGCGTCGCCGGAAAAGTGCTTCCCTCCCCCCGCGTGGGGGAGGGTCAGGGCGGGGGGGCTGATCCGGATATCTGTCATCCCTTCACCCCCTCTGCGGCCATGCAATCATCGCCACCGCAATGCAGCCCAGTGCCATTCCCGCCAGTTGCAATCCTGTCGGCCGTTCGCCAAACACAAAAATCGCCATCACCGTGATCGCAACCAGTTGAAAGATCGCTGACAAGGCAATCGCAAGGCCCAACCCGTTCAGGCGCATCACCTGCACCATCAGCCAGTTGCCGAGGCAAAACAGGACTAACGCACCAATCAGAACCGGAAGACCGCCTTTCACCGCATAAGTTTTCAGCACCGCATTCGCCGCCACGAACACCGCAGTCGCCGCCCCCAGCCACAGGAAGCTGATACCCGTCATGCCAGCCCCCTATTCATCTACATGCCCCGCGCGCAACCCGTCCCGGACCCGGTGCGCAATCTCGATGAACGCCTGACTGTCGCGGATATCCAGCGGGCGGTCCTTCGGCAGGGGGCTGTCAATGATATCTGTAATCCGCCCCGGACGGGGCGACATGACGACAATCTTGGTCGACAGATACACCGCCTCGGGGATCGAATGGGTCACGAAGGCAATCGTCTTCTCCGTGCGGTTCCACAGTTTGAGCAGTTCCTCATTCAGATGGTCCCGCACGATTTCATCCAGCGCCCCGAACGGCTCGTCCATCAGCAGGATGTCTGCATCAAACGCCAGCGCACGCGCAATCGACGCGCGCTGCTGCATCCCCCCCGACAGTTGCCAAGGAAACTTGCGCCCAAACCCCGCCAGTTCGACAAGGTCCAGCACACGCTCCACCCGCCCATCCCGATCCACCTTCGAAAATCCCATGATCTCCAGCGGCAGCGCGATATTCCCCGCAATCGTGCGCCACGGATATAACCCCGCCGCCTGAAACACATAGCCATAAGCCCGCGCCCGCCGCGCCGCATCGGGCGTCATCCCGTTCACCGTCAGCGTGCCCCCGGTCGGGGTTTCAAGCGCCGCGATAGCGCGCAATAAAGTCGTTTTTCCACAACCCGAAGGCCCGATGAAACTGACAAACTCGCCCCGGTTGATGCGCAGATTTACATCCTTCAGCGCATGCACCGGCCCGTCGCCGGTTTGAAACACAAGGTTCAGATCGCGGGCCTCGATGACGGGGGCGCTATTGGTTAAAGTGTCCTTCATCGTCTTGAACCGAACTCCGTCATCAGACCCAACCTTTGTGCGTGGTCAATTAATGTAGACAATAAGTGCCTTCCCTTCTTGTTTGGCCTTCAAGACAAAGGACTTGAGTTCCTCGAAGTAGGACACCAAATAGCCAAAGGCATCGTCGTCTGGATCCTCCCAGATCATCGGGTATATCTCGGCGGCGACTAAATCTGCCGCTATAAAACGCGGCTCGATATCCTTTTTGTTAATGGGCGCAAGTACTGCTGCCAAGGCCGCGACTTGATCCGATGACAAGAACCGCGCCGGACCGTAACCGACGTCAACGTCGCCAATTTCGGTGCCGTAGGAAACCAGAGCGCCAAGTGGATTGACCGTCCCGTCAGCCGCCGCCCAACTGTTACCGGTCAGCAAGAAATGGATACCGTGCCATGCCTTGTCCACATCGATCTCCGCCCCATCCTGCGGGGGATCGAAGGACGGGGGCATCAGCGGTGCTTTCTGGAGCAGCCGTCGCC
>JANNKX010000174.1:0-6247 GCA_031396505.1 Rhodobacterales bacterium | reverse complement strand
AGGTCGGACGCAACTACATGCGGCATGTGACCGGTTCGGTTTACGGCGTGTTCGACAAGCCGGTGAAGATGTGGCGCGGTACAACGATGGCGGGTATTATCCAGGACGAGGCACGCCTTGACCCGTCACGCGGCTTTGTCGGCGGGTATGAGCTGGAGACGCTGGCCCTTGGCCTGCCGTTCATGGCGGCCTTCCTTGATCCGGGTGGCTGGGGGCGTGAGTTCACAACAGCGCTCGACAGCTATGAGAATATGGCGGGCATGTGGATTGTGGGCGAGGATATGCCACAGGAAACCAACCGCGTGACGGTGAACAAGGATCAGCCCGATCAGTTCGGCCTGCCCTCGCCCAACGTACATTTCAGCGACCACCCGAACGATGTCGCGATGCGCAACCATGCCTATGCGCAAGGGATGGCGGTTTACAACGCGGTGGGCGCGACACGCACCTTCCCGACACCGCCCTACCCATCGACGCATAACCTTGGCACCAACCGGATGTCGGAAGACCCGACCAAAGGCGTCGTGAACAAGTGGGGCCAGACGCATGACATAGCGAACCTGTTCATCTCGGACGGCAGCCAATTCACCACCGGGGCTGCGGAAAACCCGACGCTGACCATCGTGGCGCTGGCAATCCGGCAGGCCGATCACATTGCGAGTGAACTGGCGGCGGGCACGATCTGACCACTTGTTTTCTGCCTGATAAACACAAAAAAGGCCCATGCGACGCATGGGCCTTTTCGTGTTCACACCGCGACGATTACATTTTGTAATCGGGCATCGCTTCCAGTTCTTCCTTGGTCAGCGTGACGTAGACGCGCACGTTTGTCCCGTCGTCCTGGCGCAAGATCTCCATCTGGTCGAGCGTCAGTTGCACAGGCTTTGCGCCCATGCCAAGGAACCCGCCAACGTCGATGATAACGCCCTCAACCGCGCCTTCCGACGTCAGGATCAGGTCATTCACTTCGCCGACATTTGCATCCGTTGCATCATACGCCGTTGCCCCCTGCAGCATGTCTGCCGTCAGGTCGGACCCGGCCATGGTGGTATAGCCATCACGCATCATGCCATCTGTCGCGGGCATCGTGGCGGTCGCATCGCCCTCAGCCGTAGCTGTCGCCGTGCCTTCGGGTGCAAGCTCATCGGTCGCATCGTTCATCGACATCGACCATTCTGGCGCTGATTCCAGAATATCCTGGCCTGCGTTCATCACAAGGAACCAGTCATCGGCGTTGTCGGCAGTCGCGCCGTCACCGACAAAACGCAATGCCGTCATGTCAACGGCAACCTGACGTTCACCCATGCCCAGAAAACCGCCGATATCGACAAGAACCGCCTCAACCTGACCGTCACGCGCGACGATCACGTCATTGATTTCGCCGATGTCGTCCCAGCCATCCTGAACGCCGGCATATTCGTCGGCATCAACTGCCGCTTCGGACGCATAGATACGCGCGCCGATCAGGTCAGATGCGCGTACAGAACCGGTCGTCATGGACTCAAGGAACACGCCATCCTGTGCCATCGCGGGCAGCGAAAAAGCGGACATGACCGCTGTTGTCAACAGAAGTTTCTTCATGGGTTTTCTCCAAACCTAAAGATGATCAGGGCAGTTTCACCCTCGGCCCATCAACGCGGTTTATCTTGAAGGGTTCCGCATTCAATTTGCACCAACGCGTTCCTGCCGACGGGCAGAGTTTCGTCGGAACGGTCGAAACTGCCGCGTCAATGCGATAGGTGTGACTGAAGACGGCGGTCCAAAACAACAAAGGGCGGCCTGGAAAGACCGCCCTTTTTTCTGGTGACCCCGGCGTGATTCGAACACGCGGCCTACGGTTGAGGAAACCGTCGCTCTATCCAGCTGAGCTACGGAGTCGTGCAGCCTTCATGCCGAAATCCGCACAAAAGGGCAACGGTCAGTATAGCGTGACCGCCGCGCGCCCGGTGGCATAGCTGAAATCGCACTTCGCCTCGGCCGATGTGCCGCCGTCGACGGCCAGCACCGACGTCAGGCCTGATGGCCCGCTGGCGTCTGTGGTCTGGCGGAATGCCGAAAGGTTGCGCACCTTCAGTCCCGCTTCGGCGGCGGCAGAACGACAGGCGGTTTCGGCAATCGACGTGTTGCCCGCAGCGCCCGGTTCAACCGGGTTATCAGGCGGGGCACCGACGCAGGCAGCCAGCAGCGTCAGGGTCAGAACGGCAAAGGCAGGTTTCATAATCGACCTCGGATGAATGGGGATCACAACACCACCTTAACGCAGATTTCGCCCCTGTTGAGCCTAAAACAACGGGCTTGGACAAACGCTGTGTCCGGCGCTAACATCAGTCAATTCGGGAGGATGCATTTGAACAAACACCATCGCCCACTGACCCTGCGCGACGTGTCTGACGCGGCGGGTGTCAGCGAAATGACCGTCAGCCGGGTGTTGCGCGCGCGGGGCGATGTATCGCCTGCGACACGGGAAAAGGTGCTGCGCGCAGCGCGTCTGCTGGGCTATGTGCCCAACAAGATTGCAGGCGCTTTGGCCAGTCAGCGGGTCAATCTGGTGGGCGTGGTCATCCCGTCCTTGTCGAACATGGTGTTCCCCGAGGTGATGACCGGCATCTCGGACGGGTTGAAAGGTACAGGGTTGCAGCCGGTGGTGGGGGTCACGAACTATCTGCCGGAACGCGAAGAAGAAGTGATCTATGAAATGCTGTCGTGGCGGCCATCGGGGTTGATCGTGGCGGGGCTGGAGCATACCGATGCGGCACGCGCGATGATGGAACGGGCGGGCGTGCCGGTGGTCGAGGTGATGGATATCGACGGCACCCCGGTGGACAGCGCGGTAGGAATTTCGCACGCGCGCGCCGGGCGGCAGATGGCCGAGGCGATTGTGGCGGCGGGCTATCGGCGGATCGGGTTTCTGGGCACGATGATGCCGTATGACCACCGTGCGCGCAAACGGATGGAAGGGTTCGCGGCGGCGTTGCAGGCGGCGGGCGTGCCGTTGGTGGACCGCGAGTTTTATTCGGGCGGATCGGCCCTGCTGAAAGGGCGCGAGATGACAGAGGCGATTCTCGCGCGCAGCCCGGATCTTGATTTTCTGTATTATTCCAATGACATGATCGGTGCGGGTGGGCTGCTGTACTGCCTGGCCCAAGGCATCGACGTGCCGGGGCGGCTTGGCCTTGCAGGGTTCAACGGGGTTGAGCTGCTGGACGGATTGCCGCGCAAACTGGCGACGATGGATGCCTGCCGCGCCGACATCGGCACCCGCGCGGCGGCGGTGATCGCGCAAGGCGAGGCGGGGCAAGTGGTCGAGCTGTTTCCGACATTGCAACCGGGCGATACGATCCGCAAGGGCGGGCGATAGGCCCCCGAAGGCGGGCAACCTGCGATCTGTTTCAGATTGCAGGTGACCCGCCCTAAACCACAACCTTCAGCGGCGTTTGCGCCCCCACGCCGAACACCCGCTTGTAACGCGCAATCTGATCTGCAGGCCCCATCGCCTTAAGCGGATTGTCCGACAGTTTCACCGTTGGCCGCCCGTTGGCCGACACGGCCTTGCACACGAGGCTGAACGGTGCCAGCGCATCATCCGCCGCAAGCCCCCGGAAATCATTGGTCAGCATGGTGCCCCAGCCGAACGATACCTTTACCCGCCCCATGAACTGCCGATGCAATTCCTCAATCTTTTCCACATCCAGACCATCCGAAAAGATCACCAGCTTTTGGCGCGGGTCTTCGCCGCGTTCCTGCCACCAGCGGATCGCAATCTCGGCCCCCGTCGCGGGATCACCGCTGTCGATGCGGATACCCGTCCAACTGGCCAGCCAGTCGGGTGCGTTGCGTAAAAACCCTCCGGTGCCATAGGTATCGGGCAGCATGATGCGCAGATTGCCGTCATGTTCTTCGTGCCAGTCGGCCAGAACCTGATAGGGGGCCTGTGCCAATTCAGCGTCCGTATCCGCCAGCGCCGAATAGACCATCGGCAGTTCATGCGCGTTGGTCCCGATCGCCTCCAGCTCGCTGCGCATCGCAATCAGGCAGTTTGATGTGCCGGTGAAGGCCCCGCCCAGCCCTTCTTGCATCGCCTGCACGCACCAGTCCTGCCACAGGAACGAATGCCGCCGCCGCGTGCCGAAATCGGCAATCCGCAAGCCGGGTGTGGCGCGCAGGCGTTCGATCTTTTCCCACAGCTTGGTCATCGCGCGGGCATAAAGCACCTGCAGTTCGAACCGCCCGAGGGTTTCCAGCACGGCGCGCGACCGCAGTTCCATCAGGATCGACAGTGCCGGAATTTCCCACAGCATGACATCGGGCCAACGCCCTTCGAATGTCAGTTCATACTGCCCGTAGCGCTTTTCCAGATGGTAGGGCGGCAGGCGCAGCCCTTCGAACCATTCCATGAAATCGGACCGGAACATCTGCCGCTTGCCATAGAATGTGTTGCCGCGCAGCCAGGTGCTTTCGCCGCGTGACAGTGACAAGGTGCGCACATGATCAAGCTGTTCGCGCAATTCGCCTTCGTCGATCAGATCGGCAAGACGAATGGATTGGGTCCGGTTGATCAGGCTGAAGGCAACGGTCGTGTCTGGCTTGTTGCGAAAGATCGACTGGCACATCAGCAGTTTATAGAAATCGGTATCGATCAAGGACCGCACGATGGGGTCGATCTTCCACTTGTGGTTCCAGACGCGCGTGGCGATATCGACCATGATCGGTTTCCTTGTGTCACATCGCCTTATGCCAGCCTGCGTGGCAGGGTCAAATCCTGTTCACAAAAATTACATATGCATCACATGGCGCGACCAACGCAGCGCGCGGGTGATGTGGCGGCGATGCACGGGGTCTGACAGCGGCACGCGCGGCGCGGTCCAGCCGACCGATACCAGCGTGCGGGCAAGGGTAAAATGCTCGACCTCATCTGCCGATGCGCGCCCGTATCCGGCAATCAGGGCGTCGCGGATGGCGGTGTAGTGGGGTTCGTCAAGGTTCTGGCTCATCGTGGTGCCAAGGTCATACAAGCGGTACCCGATGCCGGAATCGTCAAAATCAATCAAGGACAAGTGGGTGCCATCGACCAGCACGTTTTCACGCAGGACATCGGCATGAATCGGGCCGATGTCGGGGTCATGCAAGGCCTGCAGCCAACCGCGCAGATGGTCGCGCGCGGCCAGCAGTTCTGCGGCCTCGGCCACCGTGAGGGACGGGTGTTCCCAGAACCGCCCCCAGAACGGATTGTCGCCCGTCAGCCCGTCAGCATCCCAGTGCGCGCGCGTGAACCAGTCGGGCAGCGTCAGGCGTGCCGTGGCCGCATGGACCTGCGCCATCAACACGCCAAGCGCATGATGCCGTGCGATCTGTGTATCGACGTCATCGGTGAAGGGCACCCCCGCCTCGCCCAAGGGCTGCCCGTCCACCCATGCAATCGCCGAACAATGCCGCCCGCCCGGCAGTGTGACCAGCGTATCGCCCGAAAGCGCGGGCTGCGGTGCGGGCACCGCCACGCCCGCATCCTCCAAGGCCGCCGCCCACCACAATTCCGACCGGATCGCGCCTTCGCTTTGGTATCCCATCCGGTGCAGGCGCAACGCTGCGCGGCCCGTGGGCAGCGCCATTTCAAAGACCGCATTCTCGCGGTGCTTGATCAGGCGGATGATCTCGCCACCCCAAAGGTTTGCGGCCTCTGCCGCCTCATCCGCAATCGTCATGCGGGCACCGGCGCACGGGCCAGCTCATCCACCAGCGCGTCCATCAGCAGATCGGCGTGTTCAATGCCAAAGGGCATCGGCGGGCGTATCTTCAGGGTATTCCCCCCCTTGCCGATCTTGTTCAGGATGAAACCGCGCGCCACCAGCCGTTCAATCAGATCGCCCACAAAGGCCGTCGCAGGTGCCCCGTCATCCAGCACGAATTCCGCCCCGTAAAACTGCCCTGCCCCGCGTACATCGCGCAGCCACGGGTGGCGCAAGGCCCCCAACCGTTCCATCATATGCGCAGACGTGAGCGCGGCGTTTTCAACCAGTCCTTCATCCGCAATGACATCCATGACCGCCATGCAGGCGGCAGCGGACACCGGATTGCCGCCAAAAGTGTTGAAATAGCCAAACGCCTCGCGGAACGCCGCCATCACATCGGGGCGCGCCAGAACGGCTGCCACCGGATGCCCGTTCGCCATCGGCTTGCCGATCGTCACCACATCGGGCGCAAACCCCAGCCAGTCGTGCCCCCAGAAATGGCTGCCCACCCGGCCAAAGCC
>JANNKX010000169.1:0-7987 GCA_031396505.1 Rhodobacterales bacterium | reverse complement strand
GGCAAAACTGGACAAGGTGCTGATCTCCGATGGTGGCGTGCTGACGTTCTGGGCATGGATGATCGAGGCCTACGGTTTCAAACCCGAACAGCGCGAGGTTTATACATTCAGCGCGGCCCCGTTGATTGCCAACACCACATGGGGGATGCAGGGGTATCTGTCGTCCGAGCCGTACTTCTTTGAGAAGGAAACCGGCATCAAACCGGATGCCTGGCTGATTGCCGATGCGGGCTATACCGCCTATTCCACCATGATCGAAACGATGGCCGATACCGTCGCCAACCGCCCCGAAGTGGTGCAGTGCTTTGTCGACGGGTCGGCCATCGGCTGGACCAATTATCTGTACAACGACAACGCCGCCGCCAATGCGCTGATCAAGGCCGACAATCCCGAAATGACGGATGAGGCGATTGCCTATGGCATCAACGCGATGAAGGAAAACGGCATCGTGTTTTCTGGCGACGCGCTGACGCTGGGGGCAGGGGCCATCACCGATGCCAAGATGGAGGATTTCTTTAACAAGATGGTCGCCGTTGGGGCAGCACCCGCCGATCTGGACTGGAAGGCATCCTACACCCTGCAGTTCGTCAATCAGGGCGTCGGGCTGGACCTTAAGCCTGCGGAATAATCCCCTGCTTTGATGATGTTTCACGGGGGGCGGCGTCACGCCCCCTGTCCTTTTGCGGATTGCCGATGACCGACCTTTCCCCCCACGCGTCCCTGCCCATTGGCCAGCGCCCGCAACTATTGGGCATGTCCGATATATCCAAGGTGTTCCACGGCACCGTCACCGCCCTTTCGGGCATGAACCTGACGGTGAACGAGGGTGATTTCCTGTCGCTGCTCGGCCCGTCCGGCTGCGGCAAATCCACCGCCCTGCGCCTGATTGTCGGCCTGATGCGCCCCACCTCCGGGCGTATCGCGTGGAATGGCGCGCATGATCGTGGCGATATCGGCGTCGTCTTTCAGGAACCCACCCTGATGCCATGGGCGACAGTTGCGAAAAATGTCTGGTTGCCGTTTCGCCTGCGCGGGCAAAGTTTTGCCTCCGTACAGGACCGCATCGCCACCGCCTTGAAATTGGTCGGACTTGAAAGTTTCCACGATGCCTACCCGCGTGAATTGTCGGGCGGCATGAAGATGCGGGTCAGTATCGCACGCGCCTTTGTCACCAACCCGCGCCTGATCCTGATGGATGAACCCTTTGCAGCACTTGACGAAATCACCCGGCAGAAACTGAATGATGATCTGCTGGCCCTGAAATCCAAAATCGGCTGCACCGTGATTTTTGTCACCCATTCCGTATTCGAAAGCGTGTTCCTTTCTGATCGCATCGTCGTCATGGCCGCCCGCCCCGGTCGCGTGGTGCAGGAACTGCGGGTGGATGCCCCCTATCCCCGCGACATGGAATTTCGCACCTCGCCCGATTACGCCGCCCACACCCTCGTCGTGTCAGATGCCCTGCGCCGCGCCATGGGGGAGCACAACAATGACCACCTCTGACCCCGTCTTTGACGCCGACGAGGCCCGCCGCGCCCGCAACCGCCGCATCGAATCCGTAGCCCGCTGGGCGCTGCCGCTGGCCGTTGTGATCCTGACGATTATCGGCTGGAACTGGTTTTCGAACAGTACGCAGACTCGGGGGATTATTTTTCCAGCGCCGCCAAAGGTCTGGGAGCAGTTTCTTGAAGACTATGTGCTGTTATTTGCCTCACTCTGGGTGACGCTAAAGATAACCTTGATGGCACTTGCGATTGCAATTGTTGGCGGTGTTGCACTCGCGATTTTATTCACGCAGAGCCGATTTGCAGAACTGATTTTCCTGCCATACGCCGTGGTGTTGCAGGTCACGCCCATAATCTCAATCGCGCCACTGATCTTCATTTATGTCCACGATACGCTCGCAAGGGTGCTAATCTGCGCTTGGATCGTCGCCTTCTTTCCCATTCTAACGAATACCACGCTGGGGTTGAAATCCACCGATAGCAACCTTCGCGATCTATTCGCGATTTATGGGGGTAGATGGTGGCAGACGTTGTTTGTTCTAAGATTGCCATCAGCGATGCCATACTTCCTTGGCGCACTTCGGATTGCCGGAGGGCTCGCCCTCATTGGTGCTATTGTGGCCGAATATGTCGCGGGTGTTTCAGGGGTCGGGGGTGGACTTGCGTATCGTATTCTGGAGGCAGGATATCGATACAACTACCCGCGCATGTTTGCCGCCCTGATCATGATCGCCGTCGTCGGCGTCATCATCTTTGCCGCAACCAGCTTCATCTCATGGTTCTTTTTACGCAAATGGCACGAAAGTGCGATAAGGCGCGAGGTATGATGGATTTCCTGCACTTGCCAAATGGCCCCGTGACACTGGAAAACGTCACGATCCCCGCCTGCCTGCTGGGCCAGCCCGGTGATCTGATCCGCACCAACATCTCGATCGCCGATGGCCGCATCGCCCCCGAACAACCCATCGGCATCGACATGAAGGGTGCCATGGTCCTGCCCGCCTTCATCGACATGCACACTCATATCGACAAAGGCCATATCTGGCCGCGCAGCCCCAATCCCGACGGCACCTTCATGGGCGCGCTGACGGCCGTCGGCACCGATTGCCGCGCGCGGTGGACCGCCGCCGATGTCCGCACCCGCGCCGATTTCTCACTGCGCACCGCCTATGCCCATGGCACCCGCGCCATCCGCACCCATATCGACAGCAGCCCGCCGCAGGATACCATCAGCTGGCCCGTGTTTTCCGAACTGCGTGCCGCCTGGGACGGCCGCATCGACCTGCAAGCCGCCTGCCTGATCGGCTGTGAAGGCTTTTCCACCACCGGGCCCTTTGCCAAAACCGCCCAGATCGTCGCCGACCACGGCGGTGTCCTCGGCATGGTCACCTATCCCGTCCCTGACATCCCCGCCCGCATCCGCGATTTTCTGAACATGGCGATGAAACTGGGGTTGACCGCCGATTTCCACGTCGATGAAACGCTGGATACAAACTCCAACACCCTGCGCGAAATTGCCGCCGCCGTCCTTGATACCGGCTACGACGCCCCCGTCGTCGTCGGCCATTGCTGTTCCGTCAGTGCCATGTCCGAATCCGACGCGATGGCCACCCTTGATCTGGTCGCAAAGGCCGGTCTGCACGTCGTCAGCCTGCCAATGTGCAACCTTTATCTGCAAGACCGCCAGCCGCACCGCACCCCCCGCATGCGCGGCATCACCCTTGTGCATGAAATGAAGGCGCGCGGGATCAATATCAGCTTTGCCTCCGACAACACCCGCGATCCGTTCTATGCCTACGGCGACATGGACATGCTCGAAGTGCTGCGCGAGGCGACGCGCATCGGCCATCTGGACCACACCACGCCCGACTGGGTGCATTCCGTGCTGACAAACCCCGCCCGCGCCTGCGGCTTTGACGCCCCCTCCCTCGCCATCGGGGCCCCCGCCGATCTGGTGATCTTCAAGGCGCGCGATTGGTCTGAGGCGTTCTCGCGCCCACAGTCCGACCGTATCGTGCTGCGCGATGGCCGCCAGATCGACCGCACGCCACCCGATTATGCCGAACTCGACCACCTGATGGGACCGCCATGAACATAGATGCCGCCAAAGCCGCCCTTGTCCATCTCGACATTGATGAAAACCCCGTCTCGGTCAAAGCAAAGTCGCGCGATTTCTTCTGGTATTCCCCCGTCCTGAAAGCCCGCCTTGACCATGTCACCGCCGATTTCGTGGTCGCACCCCGGAATGAGGCCGAGGTGATCGAGGTTTTGCGCACGGCCCACGCTCATGACGTGCCCGTAACCGTACGCGGGGCAGGGACGGGCAATTACGGACAAGCCATGCCGCTTGCGGGCGGCATCATCCTGCACATGAAACATATGAACGCGGTGAAAGCCGTGCATCCGGGCCGCGTCATCGTCGAACCCGGCTGCCTGCTGAAAGACGTGGATCTTGCCTGCAAACCGTCGCGGCAGGAAATCCGCATGTTCTCCTCCACTTATGCCACCGCCACCATCGGCGGCTTCATTTCCGGCGGGTCGGGCGGCGTCGGCTCCTGCACATGGGGCGTGCTGCGCGACCTTGGCAACATCATCCGCCTGCGTGTCGTGACGATGGAGGCCACCCCCCGCGTGCTGGAATTCACGGGCGAAGAACTGCACCGCGTCTCCCATGCCTATGGCACCAACGGCATCATCACCGAACTCGAACTGCCCCTCGCCCCCGCCTATGATTGGGTCGAACTGTTCGTCACCCTCCCCGACTTTGCCCAGACCGTGGATTATGCCGCAGCCTTGGGGCGCGAGGATGGTATCCTGAAAAAGCTGATCTCGGCCTACGAATCCCCCATTGCGCAAGACTATTTCCAGCGCGTCGCCCCGCATGTGCAGCCCGGCGATAACCTGCTTGGACTGATGATCGCCCCGCATGCGATGGATGGGTTCCTCACCTTGACCGCCCGCTATCCCGGCGCAAACCTCATCTACCGCTCCGATGAAACCCAATGGCCCCGCGAACCGGGGCCTGTCTACGAATACGGCTGGAACCACACCACGCTGCGCGCGCTCAAGGTCGATCCCGCCATCACCTATCTGCAAGTGCGCTACCCCCCCGGCGCGTTCGCCGAAAAAATCGCCGCCATCCGCGTGGCCTTCCCGGGTGAGGTGATGCAACACCTCGAACTGATGCGCGAAAACGGTCAGGTGATGTTCGCGGGCCTCTCCCTCGTCCGCTTCACCTCTGAGGCCCGCCTCGACGCGATCATCCGCGCACACGAAGACATGGGCAGCATGGTCTTCAACCCGCACCGCTACACGCTGGAGGAAGGCGGGCGGCAGTCGGTCGATAGCCGTCAGTTGGATTTCAAACGTGAAGCCGACCCCAAGGGCCTGCTAAATCCCGGCAAGATGATCGCATGGGACGCCCCCGACTGGGACTACGCAAAAATCTACGCCTACCCCAAACTGCAAGCCACAGAATGACCCCCAAATTCATCTGTTCTCAAATATCCCCGCCGGAGGCTCCCCCCCATCCGCAAGCCCGGACGCCAGAATGACACGCGCCCTCGTCCTTTTTGCTCACCCTTGCGACGAAAGTTTCTCCGCCGCCCTGAAAACCATCGTGGTGGATACCCTGCAAAAGCGCGGCTGGGAGGTCGATCTCTGCGATCTTTATGCCGAAGGCTTCGATCCTGTCCTCACCGCCACCGAACGCCGCGCTTATCTCACCATCCCCGACAACACCGCCCCGGTGCAGGCTTACGTCGACCGTCTGCGCGCCGCCGATGCCCTCATCATGGTGTTCCCCGTCTGGAACTTCGGCTTTCCCGCCATCCTCAAAGGCTTCATCGACCGCGTCTTCCTGCCCGGCGTCAGTTTCACCCTCGACGCAGGCCT
The DNA here is from genome assembly GCA_031396505.1 of Rhodobacterales bacterium. GTDB lineage: Bacteria > Pseudomonadota > Alphaproteobacteria > Rhodobacterales > Rhodobacteraceae > JAAFHS01. Next base: position 2,588 of record JANNKX010000169.1, on the reverse strand, counting down.
CGTCGCCCCCGCCCTCACCAACATCCGCCGCATGGCCGCCGTCACCACCTATGGCGCCACCCGCTGGCGGGCGTTCCTTGCCGGCGATCCGCCAAAGCGTGTGATAAAACGCGCACTCTGGTTCGTCGCCCGCCCCGATACATGCCGATATCTGGCGCTGCATGACATGAACCGTGTTACGGATGACGGGCGTCGTCGCTATCTTGCGACGGTGCAACGCGAGATGGAGCATTTCTGATGCGCGCGCTTGTGGTGTATTGTCACCCAAAGGCTGACAGTTTCAACGCAGCCGTCAAAGACCTTGTCCTGCAAAAACTGCACGCCGCCGGGGCCGAGGTCCGCCTCAGCGACCTCTATGCACGCGGCTTCCAACCCGTTCTCAGCACCCCCGAATGGGAAGGCTACCTGACGTGCCCCACCAATTGCCATCCCGTCGCGCAGGATGTGGCCGACCTCAAATGGTGCGATACCCTGATCTTTGTCTATCCCACATGGTGGTACGGCCTGCCCGCCATGCTGAAGGGCTGGCTTGACCGCGTCATGTTGCCCGGCGTCGCCTACCTGATGCCCGACGACGTCCATAAGAACATCCGCCCCGGCCTGCGCCACATCACCCGGCTTGGCGTCTTCACCACCTGCGGGGCCAGCCGCTGGCTCACATGGATCATCGGCGCACCCGGCAAACGCACCATGCTGCGCGGCGTGGGGTTCCTCTGCGCCCCCCGCAAACGCCGCGTCTTTGCCGCGCATTTCCTGATGGACAGCTCCACCGACGCCAGCCGCAGCAGCCACCTTGCCCAAGTCGCCCGCAAGATGGACCGCCTGATCGGGCGCAAGACCACGCCCGTCGCCATCCCCATGCAAAGGGCCGCCGAATGACCCGCCGCTTCGACTGGGCCGACTACCGCGCCCCCGAATTCGCCCAGATTGATCCGCTGCGCACCGTCGCCATCCTGCCCACCGCCGCCATTGAACAGCACGGCCCCCATCTGCCCGTCGGCGTCGATACCATGATTGCCGAAGGCCTGCTCGCCCAACTCCGCAGCCACTGCCCCGATGATCTCGATATCCGCATCCTCCCAACCCAATCCGTCGGCAAATCCAACGAACATCTCTGGGCCCCCGGCACCCTGACCCTTACCGCCGAAACCGCCCTCGCCGCATGGCTGCAGATCGGCCTCTCTGTCGCCCGCGCCGGGGTGCGCAAGATCATCATCATCAACAGCCACGGCGGCAACCTCGATCTGATCTCCATCCTGTCGCGCGAGCTTCGCGTCCGTGCAGGCATGCTCGCCGTCAAAGCACAATGGAGCAGCTTTGGCACCCCCCCCGGCCTGTTTTCCGCGCAGGAAAACCAGTACGGCATCCATGGCGGCGATGCCGAAACCAGCCTGATGCTTGCCTTCCGCCCCGAATGCGTCGACATGACCCAAGCCCGCGATTTTCGCTCGACCGCCGAGTCCGCCCCGATCCCCCCCACCGGCCCCATCAGCCTGGCTTGGGTCAGCACTGATCTGAACCCCCACGGCGTGGTGGGGCAGGCGCATCTGGCCACCGCCGCAAAAGGCCACGCCCTCGCCGCCCATATGACCGCAGGCCTGATTGCCCTGCTGCGCACCGTCCGCGATCTGCCGCTGGACGGCTACGCCCCCATCCCCGGCTGAACCCCAAGGAAGACCATGTCAATCATCGCCCAAACCGCCGCAGCCGCCCGCGCCGCCCGGACCCGCATCCACGGCCTTGTCTATGAAACCCCGCTTCTGCCCTCACGCGGGGTGGGCGAAGCAACGGGCGTGAACCTGTTCTTCAAGGCCGAGAATTTTCAGCACACAGGGTCGTTCAAACTGCGCGGTGCCTCCAACAAGCTGGCAATCCTCGGCCCCGGAGCCGCAGCCATCACCGCCTCCTCCGGCAACCACGGCATCGCCTGCAGCCATGCCGCCGCCCGCACCGGGGCACGCCTGACGGTGGTCTTGCCCGAAACTGTCGCCCCCGCCAAACTCGCCCGCATCCGGGCCTATGGCACCGATGTCATCATCCACGGCGCACATTCCGGGCTGGCCGAAACCCACGCCCTGCACCTGTCCCGCGAACGCGGCATCCCCTATATCTCGCCGTACAACGACGCCGACATCATCGCAGGCCAAGGCACCGCAGGCCTTGAAATGCTGGATCAACACGGCGAACTTGATGCCGTCTTCATCAGCCTCGGTGGCGGCGGTCTGGTCAGCGGTATCGGTGCCGCCCTCAAATCCGCGCGTCCCGGTATCAAAATCTACGGCGTTTCCGCCACCGCCTCCGCCGCCCTCGCCGCCGCCATTCAGGCAGGTCATGTGGTCGACGTGCCCCATTCGGATACGCTGGCCGATGGCGTCGCAGGCGGCATGGACGAAGGCTCTCTCACCCTGCCCATCGCCAGCGCCGTGATCGATGACCTGCTGTGGTGTTCGGAGGATGCGATCAAGGCCGCCTTGCGCGCCTACGCCCACGATGAACACCAGATCGTCGAAGGCGCCGCCGCCCTCGCGCTGGCAGGCTTCCTGCAGGTCGCAGACCAATGGAGCGGCCGCAACGTCGCCGTAGTGACC
>JANNKX010000071.1:0-22422 GCA_031396505.1 Rhodobacterales bacterium | reverse complement strand
GGCAAACACGGGCAGAAAGCTGGCTTTGAAACTAAATATCACCCATTTGAATAAAGGACAGACAGATGCAACTGGCAAGCTACTTTCCGCCGGATGCCAATGGTTTTGACCATGGGTCGAAGGATTTTCTTCGGCTATTACTTCTTGCGCAGAAGCTTCCAATCTATCAGAGGGCATATGACTCGTTTTTCGGCGGACCTTTTGATGACTCAACCAACTATCTGGACGGTTTCCGAGCAGAAAATCTGGCCGGTCCGCTTGCTGGCAGAATGTTCCAGATTCATGCCGGCGCACCCGATGATGGCCGCCCGCGTATCACGTTCGAATACACCTGGGGCGAGCCCGGCCTGACACTTACCCGTCTAGTCGTTGATTTCACCAACCCCGCTCCTATTCCGGGCCTGTTGCTAGATTTGGACCGCTACCTTGAAACCATCGACACGGTCATCACCTGGAAACGTCCACAGCATCTGCGGTGCGGGCCGGGGATGTACTTTCTGAACGATCATCCGCTCGACAAGGCCCGCTCTGGTATCGGCTGGTTGGGATGGGTGCCGTTTGATCTGACGCCCGCCGACGTGCCCGAGGCGGCGATTGTGCTGCCGATGCAGGGCGGCACATTTGTCGCCTCGCAGCGTGACTGGTGGATCGCCGCAGGGCCGCAGCGCGACGCGGCGGCGGTGCGGCGGGCGCAGGCATTGGAATTACGGTTGAACGTGCTGGGTGTGCTGCCAACCACCATTGAACTGCGGCGCGGCGATTGGGGGCAGGACGGTGCGCGGCCCTGAGCCCGCGCAGCCTCAATCGCTTTCGGTAAACACCTCGGCGCGTTTCTTGCGGACGGATGGCATCAGCACGATCACCAGCACAGCAAGCGTCAGCACCAGCAGCGTCGCACTGATCGGGCGGGTCAGGAACACCGACGGATCGCCGCGCCCGAGGATCATCGCGCGGCGCAGGTTTTCTTCCAGCAAAGGGCCAAGCACAAAGCCGAGCAGCAGGGGTGCGGGTTCGCACTGCAGTTTCAGCAGGATGTAGCCCAGCAGGCCAAAGCCTGCGACGGCATACAGGTCGTAGACGTTGGAATTAACGGAATAGACGCCGATCGAACAGAACGCCATGATGACGGGAAACAGCACGTCATAGGGTACCTTCAACAGTTTGACCCACAGCCCGATCAAAGGCAGGTTCAGCACGATCAGCATCAGGTTGCCAATCCACATGCTCGCGATGATGCCCCAGAATAGCGCGGGCTGGTCGGTGGCCACGTTGGGGCCGGGCACGATGCCTTGGATGATCATGGCCCCCACCATCAGGGCCATCACCGGATTGGCGGGAATGCCAAGGGTCAGCAGCGGGATGAAACTGGTTTGCGCACCGGCATTGTTGGCGCTTTCGGGGCCTGCCACACCGGCAATGGCCCCCTTGCCAAATTCCTGCGGGTTCTTGGAGATGCGCTTTTCCACGGTATAGGATGCAAATGCGGCCAGCACCGCGCCACCACCGGGCAGAATGCCCAGCGCGGACCCAAGGGCGGTGCCGCGCAGCATGGGGGCGACCATCGCGCGCAGATCTTCGCGCGACGGCCACAACGCGCCGAGTTTGGTGGTCAGCACGCTGCGGTCCGGCGTGCCCTCAAGGTTGCGCAAAATCTCGGCGATGCCGAACACACCGACGGCGAGGGCGACGAAATTCAACCCGTCGGCATAGGCGGTGACGCCGAAGGTAAACCGCGGCGTGCCAGTGTAGATATCGGTGCCGACCACGCCCAGCAGCAAGCCCAGCACGACCATGGCAAGCGCCTTGAGGATGGACCCGTGCGCAAGGGCAATGGCGGACACAAGGCCCAGCAACATCAGGCTGAAATATTCGGCAGACCCGAATTTCAGGGCGATGATGGTCAGGGGCGGGGCAAAGATCGCAACCAGCAGGGTGGCGACGGTGCCAGCAAAGAATGACCCAAGGGCTGCAACCGCCAATGCGGTGCCGGCCTTGCCTTTGCGGGCCAGTTGATAGCCGTCGATGGCGGTGACGGCGGATGAGGATTCGCCGGGCATGTTGATCAGGATGGCGGTGGTCGATCCGCCGTACTGCGCGCCGTAATAGATACCCGCCAGCATGATCAGCGACGACACGGGTTCCAGTTGGAATGTGATGGGCAGCAGCATGGCGATGGTGGCCGTGGCCCCGATGCCGGGCAAGACACCGATCAGCGTGCCAAGAATGACGCCGATCAGGCAGAACAGCAGGTTTTCGGGGCTGGCGGCAGTGGCAAATCCAAGCTCGAGGTTGGATATCAGATCCATCATTCGCCCCTTAAAACGGCAGCCATGGCCCGAACCGGCGGAACGGCAGGCCAAGGGCCACGCTGAACACCAGCGTCGTGAAGATCGTCACACCAACCGCCAGCGCCACGGCATGCAGCGGTTTCAGCTTTAACCCGGCGAGGGCGGCAATCAGGGTGGTGAAAAAGATCGAGGGCACAAAGCCAAGGCCACGCACGGTCAGACCAAAGAACACTGGGGCCGCCAGGATGAACACGATGCCGCGCCAGGCATAGGCACCGACATCTTCGCCGACCGACCCGAAGGCGCTGATGACGATGGCGGCACCAAGCAGGGTCAGGATGACGGCAAGCACCATCGGGAAATAGCCGGGCCCCATGCGAAAGGTGGTGCCCATGTCAAGGTCAAGAGCGGTGAACCCAAAGCCCAGACCGAACAGAATAAACAAAATGCCTGCGGCAAAATCCGCCTTGTTCACGCGTGCCATGTGGATGCCCCCCGCCAGATAAGACAAGGCCCCGGTGGTATCTCCGGGGCCAAGGTCGGTCAGTCCGCGAAGACGCCTGCGGACTCAATCACGGGCTGCCAGCGGGCAATCTCGCCCTCCAGCTTGGCCTTCAGGGCGGCAGGGGTGGCGTCGGTGGCGGATGACGGCACGGTGCCCAGTTCGGCAAACTTGGCCGCGATGTCGGGATCGGCCAGCGCGACCTGCAACGCGGCGGTCAGGCGCTCGGTTGCCTCGGCCGGGGTGCCTTTGGGGGCGTAGATGCCGTGCCAAACCGACACTTCGACGCCGGGGATGCCACCTTCGGCGACGGTGGGCATATCAGGGAAGATGTCCAGACGTGCAGCCGTGGTCACCGCATAGCCCTTGATCGTGCCGCCCGAAATCTGGGCGGTGGTGTTGGTGGTCTGATCGCACATGATGTCGATCTGCCCGCCCAAAAGTTCGGTCATTGCGGGGCCTGTACCCTTGTAGGGCACGGTGACGATCGGGGCCTCGACGGCCTGCATGAACAGCATGCCGCACAGATGCGAGGACGATCCGATACCTGCATTGGCCATGGTGATCGTATCGGCGTTTTCTTTCACATAGGCGATGAAAGACGCCATATCCGTGGGTTCAAAATCCGCCCGCGCCACCAGCGTCATCGGCACTTCGGTCACCAGACCCACGTATTCGAAGGCCTCGGTCGGGCTGTAGGCAAGGTTGCGGTACAGCGTGGCCGATGTCGCCATGCCGATATGATGCAGCAAGATGGTATAGCCATCCGCCTCGGCACCGGCGACCTGACCCGCGCCAAGCGTGCCACCGGCACCGCCGACATTTTCAACGATGATCTGCTGGCCCAGTTCTGCCGACATCTTCTCGGCAATCAGGCGCCCGACGGTATCGGTGGGGCCACCTGCGGAAAATGGCACGACCATGGTGATCGACCGGTCCGGATAGCCTTCGGCAAAGGCGAGCGTGGATGACAGGGCAGTTGTCACCGCAAACGCGGCGAATCTGGTGAACAGGGCCATAGGTTCCTCCCAAAACTGGCGATAGCCCGCGCGCCCCTGTTTGGGCGGAACGGTCGCGGCTACCAAGCGCGCGGGTCTGCCGCTGCGCAACACTGTTGACGTGGCTGCGTCGCAAAAACGTCATGTGATGCGGGCGGTATGGGTGGAAAGGGAAACATTGGCGGCAAAGCGATGTGTGGATTTCCACCCATCGGGGTTGCTCATAAGGCTTAGCTATTTTCTGTTTGAAGATATCCCACGGGGGTCCGGGGGTTTGAAACCCCCCGTCGCCACCTCAACAAGCAAGCCTCACTCCTCATCATCCGCGATCAGACGTCGGTCCAGCCCGTGTTTCTGCATCTTTTCGTACAGCGTTTTGCGCGATACGCCCAGTTGTTCATAGACGCGGCGCAGATGCCCGCCATGCGCGGCAATCGCGCCTGCGATGACAGACCGTTCAAACCCTGCGACGCGGTCGGAAAGGCGGGGCACATCGGTGCCCGCCCCTTCGGTCATCCAATCCAGCCCCAGCACGAACCGGTCGGCGGCATTGCGCAATTCGCGCACGTTGCCGGGCCAGTCACGCGCGGCAAGCGTTGCCAGCAGTTCGGGTTCGGGGGTGCGGTCAGGGGCGGAGTGCCGGGCGGCGGCCTCGCGCACCAGTTGCAAAAACAGCAGCGGGATATCCTCGCGTCGGGCCGACAGCGGCGGCACGCGCAGCATCGCAACATTCAGCCGCCAATACAGATCTTCGCGGAACGCACCGCGCGTGACATCGGCGGCCAGATCGGTTTTGGACGTCGCGATAAAGCGCACATCCAGCGGTATGGCATCATTGGACCCCAGCCGCGTGATGACACGTTCCTGCAACACGCGCAGCAGTTTGGCCTGCACGTCCAGCGGCATCTGGCCCACCTCGTCCAGCAGAACGGTGCCACCGCGTGCATGTTCAAACCGCCCGAAACGTGCGCGCATCGCACCGGGAAAGGCGCCGGCCTCGTGCCCGAAAAGTTCGGACTCGATCAGGGCGGCGGGCAGCGCGGCACAGTTCACGGCGACAAAAGGTTTGGCACTGCGCGGCGACAGGTCATGCATGGCTTGGGCCACGACCTCTTTGCCCGCACCGGTGGGGCCGATGATCAGGGCATCCGCCTCGGACGCGCCAATCGCGCGCAGGGCAAAGCGCAGATCAATCATCGCGGCGGACCGGCCGGGCATGCGGGCCTCAAGGTCATCACGCTGGCCTGCGGCGGCGCGCAGACGGCGGTTTTCCAGCACAAGGGCGCGGTGATCCAGCGCGCGGCGCAGCACGGCAATCAGGCTTTGCGCGGCAAAGGGTTTTTCGATGAAGTCATAGGCCCCGCGGCGCATCGCCTCGACCGCAAGCTGCACTTCGGCATGGCCGGTGATCAGGATGACGGGCAGGTCGGGGTCCAGATCGCGCAGGCGTTGTAGTAGGGTCATGCCATCCATGCCGGGCATGCGGATATCGCTTAGTACAACGCCGTTCAGGCCGGGGCCCGCGTGGTGCAGCACGTCTTCGGCGGTCGCATGGCTGCTGACCTGCAGGTCCGCCAGTTCCAGGGCCTGTTCGGTCGATGCGCGCATGGCGGCATCATCATCAACCAGAATGACCCGGCCGGGTTTCATTCGGCGGCCGCTGCGATGGTTTGTGCGTTGGGCAGCTCGACAGTGAAGACAGCACCCCCGCCGGGCGCGTCAGCGACGCGCAGGTCGCCGCCGAAATCCTTCATGATGTTATAGGAAATCGACAGGCCAAGGCCAAGGCCGGAGCCCACGCGTTTGGTCGTGAAGAATGGATCAAAGATGCGCTCGACAATCGTGCCAGGCACACCGGGTCCATGGTCGCGCAAGGTCAGCAACACGCGGTCGGGCGTGACGGTGGCGGCAATCGCAATCCGTGCGCCTGTGGCATCATCCTGTGCATCGGCGGCGTTTGACAAAAGGTTCACCAGCACCTGTTGCAGCCGCACCGGCCCCGCGCGCACCAGCGGCAGATCGGGGGGCAAGGCAACCGTCACCTGCGCGCCCGCCAGCCGCGGGCCGACAAGGGCCAGCGCATCCGCGACAGCATCGGCCAGCACGACGTCCTTCAGCGGCGCATCTGGTTTGCGCGCGACATGGCGCAAGTGGCGCGCGATGGCGGCCATCCGGTCCACCAGCGACAGGATCTGCCCCATGTTTTCCTTTGCGCGCGCAGGCTCGCCCCGGTCGATCAGGATTGCGGCGCTTTCGGCATAGTTGCGCGCGGCGGCCAGCGGTTGGTTGATCTCATGGCTCAAGGCCGCCGACATCTGGCCAAGGGCGGCAAGTTTGCCGGCCTGCACAAGGTCGCTTTGGGTGCGGCGCAATTCGGCCTCGGTCAGGCGACGCTCGGCAACTTCGGCGGCGATCAGGCTGTTGACGCGGGCCAGATCGGCGGTGCGCGCATCAACGCGGCGTTCGAGTTCGGCTTTGGTCTGTTCCTGCAGGGCAAAGCGTTCGACGATGCGCGCGCGGCGTTGCAAGATCACGGCGACCGTCGTGGCCAGCGCGCCAAACGACAGCAGGGCTGCCAGAACCATGATGCGGGCCTGTGCAAGATAAGGTCCGGTTTCCAGCAGGACCTGCATCTTCCATCCGGCACGCGGCATGGGCTGTTCGGCGCGGATAAAATCGCGCAGCGTGCCGCCCGGTTCGGGCAGTGATATCAGTGTCACGCCGCCTGTGATGGTGGTGGTTTGTCCAAGGGCCAAGGGCACCACATCGGCATAGCGGCGCGATTGCAGACTGCGCGCCAGCCTTTCGGGCGTCAGGGGCAGCAGGCCGCGGTACAACCAGCGGGGTTCGGATGACAAAAAGACGATGCCTTCTGGGTCTGTCACGATGATGCGCGCGTCCTGCAGACGCCATTCGGCCTCGATCACATCCAGCCCGATCTTGACGGCGATGACGCCGGTGATGCCGCCCGCCGCATCGCGCACGGGGGCGGCAAAGTAGTAGCCGCGCACGCCAGAAGTGGTGCCGATGGCATAAAAGCGGCCCTTTCGCCCTGCAAGTGCGGCCTGAAAGTACGGGCGGTAGGTAAAGTTCTGACCGATAAAGCTGTCACTTCGCGCATGGTTCGATGCGGCGATGGTGACGCCGTCGGGGGTCATCACGTAAATGTCGGACGAATCGAGCTGGGTGTTCTTGGCGTCCAGCCAGCGGTTCAGGGCTTGCCGACGGACAAGATCATTGGGGTTGGCAAGCAATGCGCGCACGCCGTCGCTGTCGGCCAGCAGATCAGGGATGGATTCATAGCGGCGCAAATGCCCGTCCAGCGCCTGCAAGGTCAGGCCAAGGGTGGCCTCGGCGCGCGCGCGCCCGTCAGCCAGCGAAATCCCGGTGGCGATCTGCGTCGTGATCAGGCCGACGGTCAGGGCACCGGCGATGCAGGCTGCGGCAAGGACTTTGGCGAAACGTGTCATCCGGCCCATCGTCATCCTGTTCCAGACCCTTGCCTGCGGGTATAGCCTGTCGTCGCGCAATCGGGCAACGGGCGATGCGGCTATGTCTGGCAAAACCGGATACGGATGGCTATAGGACTTAGGCAAAACCGCAAAATGGGACGCGTGCCATGGCCGATGAGATCGAAATCGACACAGATGCAATCCAGCGCCGCATGGATGGCGCGATGAATGCCTTGCGCGCGGAATTTGCCAGCCTGCGCACGGGGCGCGCGTCAGCGTCCATCGTGGAGCCGATCATGGTGGACGCCTATGGGCAGATGACACCGATCAACCAGTTGGGCACGGTCAACGTGCCAGAGCCGCGCATGGTGGTGATCAACGTCTGGGACAAGGGCATGATCACCAAAGTGGAAAAGGCGATCCGCGAAAGTGGCATCGGCATCAACCCGGTGGTGGATGGCCCGCTGATCCGGCTGCCGATCCCGGAATTGAACGAGGAACGCCGCAAACAACTGTCCAAGGTGGCGGCAGGCTATGCCGAAAATGCCAAGATCGCGATCCGCAATGTGCGGCGCGACGGCATGGACCAGATCAAGAAGGCCAAAGGCATGGGCGAGGATGACCAGAAGATGTGGTCGGAAGAGGTACAGGATCTGACGGACAAGGCAATTGCCGCCGTGGACCGCGCGCTTGAAGGCAAACAGGCGGAAATCATGCAGGTCTGATGCTGGGGAACTGAAAATTTTAGGGCTTAAATTTTCGGCAGGCGGGACATCGTAAGGACACCATCGCAGTGGCGGCAAAAGACAATCGCGAGATACGACCGGCCTGCCATGTGGCCATCATCATGGATGGCAATGGCCGCTGGGCCACACAGCGCGGCTGGCCGCGTCTGGTGGGGCACCGCAGGGGTGCCGAACGCGTGCGTGAAATTGTGCGGGCTTGCCCGGACCTTGGGATCGACTACCTGACGATCTACGCGTTCTCGACCGAGAACTGGAAGCGTTCGACCGAAGAGGTGCTGGGCCTGATGGCGATTTTCGCGCGCTATATTCAGCGCGAGGCCGACAAGCTGGCAGCAGAGGGCGTGTGTGTGCGCTTCATCGGGGACCGCACACGGCTGGCCCCGAAACTACAACGCCTGATGGCGGGGATCGAGGCGCGCACAGCGGGCCTGAGCCGGTTGCACCTGACGGTGGCCATCAATTATGGCGGGCGCGACGAGATTGCGCGCGCCATGCGCACCATCGCGCAAGAGGTGGCCGAGGGCCGCCTTGACCCGTGCGATATCACGGAAGGCGCGATCGCGATGCGGCTGGATACGGCGGCCCTGCCCGACCCGGATCTGGTGATCCGCACGTCGGGCGAGACACGCACGTCAAACTATCTGCCCTGGCAGGCGGCCTATGCGGAATATGAATTCACGCCAACCCTGTGGCCGGATTTTACCCCCGAAGAGCTGGGTGCAATCCTTGCGCGCTTTGGCAACCGCGCGCGACGCTTTGGCGGGGTGCATACGTGATCGTGCCCGGCCAATGGGGCGATCTGCGCAAGCGCATCGTGTCGGCTGCGGTGCTGATTGCGATATGCGGCGCGGAAATCTGGCTGGGCGGGCCGTCGTTTGCAGTGCTGGTCATCATCCTGACGGGGGCAATGGTGTGGGAACTGTGCACAATGACGGCACCCGATCATCACAACACCCCGCTGATGATGGCAGCGCTTGCCGCCGCTTGTCTTGCGGCGACGGTGGCGTTTCCCGACAGGATTTCAGCGGCGTTCCTGCTTGTCCCCTCGTTGGTCATCGCCCTCACCGACAGGCGCGATCGTCAGCTTGCCGCGCTTTATGCGATTGCGATCATGCTGGCGGGTTTCGGGCTGATCCTGTTGCGCAATGGGGCCGGCACGCCCACAATTCTGTGGCTGGTGCTGATTGTGGTGGCATCCGATGTGCTGGGCTATTTTGCGGGTCGCAGTCTTGGCGGGCCGAAATTCTGGCCATCGATCAGCCCGAAAAAGACATGGAGCGGGACGGTTGCAGGCTGGATCGGGGCGGCGCTGATCGGGCTGGGGTTTGTGATCTGGGGGGGGGCTGCGTGGGGGGTGATCGCGCTGTCGGTGGTGATCGCCCTCGCGGGGCAGATGGGCGATATCTGGGAAAGCTGGATCAAGCGGCGCTGCGGGGTCAAGGATTCATCGGGGCTGATCCCGGGGCATGGTGGTGTGCTGGACCGTTTTGATGCGCTGACGGGTGGCATCGTGGCCCTGATGCTGCTGAACCTTGTGCTGACCTTGCCGCTCCCGGGGGCGGTGGCGTTTTGATCCGGCGTATCTCGATTTTCGGGGCGACGGGGTCGATTGGCGAGAACACCTATGATCTGGTGATACGCGCGGGCGGGGCAGGGGCATTTCACACCGTGGCGCTGACAGGGGGGCGCAATGTGGCGCGGCTGGCGGACATGGCGCGCGCCCTGCGGGCCGAGATTGCGGTGACGGCACATGATGAATGCCTGCCCGATCTGCGCGCAGCACTGGCGGGGTCGGGCGTGCAGGCGGCGGCAGGGGCGACGGCGATTGCCGAGGCGGCGGATCGCCCGGCCAACTGGGTGATGAGCGCGATTGTCGGGGCGGCGGGTCTGGTGCCGGGTCTGCGCGCGCTGCGCCACGGCGGCAGTCTGGCGCTGGCCAACAAGGAAAGCATGGTCTGCGCGGGCCAGTTGATGATGGCGACAGCCGTAGAACACGGCGCGCGCATCCTGCCGGTGGACAGTGAACATTCGGCGATCTTTCAGGCGCTGACGGGCGAAGATATCGCATCGGTTGAACGCATCATCCTGACCGCATCGGGGGGCGCGTTACGCGACTGGCCGCTGGAGCGGTTGTGCAATGCCACAGTGGATCAGGCGCTGGCGCATCCAAACTGGGCGATGGGCAAGCGGATCACGATCGATTCGGCGTCGATGTTCAACAAGGCGCTGGAAGTCATTGAAACGCGAGAATTCTTTGGGGTGGAGCCGGACCAGATCGAGGTCATCATTCACCCCGAATCCCTGATCCATTCGATGGTCGGCTACCGCGACGGCGCGATCATGGCCCATTTGGGTGCGCATGACATGCGCCATTCGATTGGCTATGCGCTGAACTGGCCTGCGCGGGCGGATCTGCCGGTCGCGCGGCTGGATTTCGCACGCCTTGCACAACTGACGTTCCGCGCGCCCGAACCGGAACGCTATCCGGCGCTGCGCCTGTGCCGCGATGTGATGGTCACGCGCGGCCTTGCGGGGGCTGTGTTCAATGCGGCCAAGGAAGTGGCGATGGATCATTTCATCGACGGGCGCATCGGTTTTATGGACATGGCGGGCGTGGTGGAGGATACGCTTGCCCGGCTTTCGTCCGAGATCAGCCTTGGAAATGCCGCCATGGCACTGGATGACGTGCAGCAGGCAGACTATCTTACACGTATTCGGGCACATGAGGCCGCAACCAAGCGGCAGAGATAAAGGATAGCGGCGTGGATTTCGGTACCTTGGTTTCGGGCTTTGGCAACACAGGTTTTACGCTGATAGCCTTTGTTCTGGCGCTGTCCATCATCGTCGCGATCCACGAATATGGCCATTACATCGTCGGCCGCTGGTCTGGTATCCATGCCGAGGTGTTTTCGCTGGGGTTCGGGCCGACGGTCTTTTCCCGCGTGGACAAGCGCGGCACGAAATGGCAGCTCGCCGCCTTGCCATTTGGTGGCTACGTGAAATTCATGGGCGACAAGGATGCCGCATCCGGCATTGACGGGGCTGCGATCAGTGGCCTGTCGGCAGCGGAGCGTCGCCGCACCATGCACGGCGCCCCCCTATGGGCACGGGTTCTGACTGTGGCGGCGGGGCCGGTGTTCAACTTTATTCTGTCGATCCTGATTTTCACGGGCTTTGCGCTGTGGATCGGCATTGCCACGGAACGCAACGTAGTGGGCGAGATCAAGCCATTCCCGTTTGACGGCGAGACTCTGCAAGTGGGCGATGAGATTACGGCAGTCAATGGTCTGCCGACGCCTGATCTTGATGCGTTCGGCAAGGTCGCAAGCACAGTGCCCCCAGCACCTTCCGCAACCTATTCGGTGTTGCGAAACGGCGAGAAGGTCGAGGTGCACGGGCCGCATCCGCAACCGGCGCTTGCCGATGCTGTCCAGCCGTTGACGGCGGCCTATGATGCGGGCTTGCAGGCGGGTGATGTGATCCAATCGGTGAACGGCACGCCGATCTGGTCGTTTGATCAGTTGCGCGCGATGACCGGCAATTCGGACGGCGCGCAGATGAACCTCAAGGTTTGGCGCGCAGGCAGCGTGATCGACATCACGCTGGTCCCCCGGATGAGTGATGTGCCCAAAGATGATGGCACGTTTGAAACTCGCTGGTTGATCGGGCTGAACGGATCGGCCTTCTTTACGCCCGAAACCCGGCAAAGCGGCATCGCGGAAAGCGTTCAGTACGGTGTGGCACAGGTGGGGCGCATCATCACCGGCACGTTTTCAGGGCTCGCGCATATCATTCGCGGTGACATTTCGACCTGCAACCTGAAGGGCCCGATTGGTATTGCAAAAACCTCAGGGGCCGCCGCGTCGATGGGGCTTGAGACGTTTATCTGGTTCATCGCGGCCCTGTCCACCGCCGTTGGCCTGATGAACCTGTTCCCGATCCCGGTGCTGGATGGCGGGCATCTGGTGTTTCACGCATGGGAGGCGATCACGCGTCGCCCGCCGCCCGAACGGGTGGTGCAGGTGATGATGATGACGGGCTTTGCCATGATAATGGCGCTGATGTTCTTTGCCCTTTCACGCGACCTGTTCTGCTGAACAAACCAGCCGCTGCGCCACAGTGTCGCCACAAATGGGCGATAATTTGCGTTTAACAAGCAGAAACAGGTGTGGGAAATGCAAACCGTTGTTCAAGGTTATCGTGGCTTGTCCCTGATCATCGGGTTGAACTGGGACCGCATCTTCTTTTTCGGAACGCTGATCGTCGGCCTGCTGGCGGGCGCGTTTTTGGGGAATGCCATTAATTCGGCTTTTCCTGCGATGGATGCACCCGCAGCCTTTTGACAAGCCTTTGCTTTCCCGGTAGTCAGATGCAACGACATCTGGTGTGTGGGGCAGAAAAATGGCACGGAAAACCGGTGCGCAGGGACGACTGATGATGCGTGGCAAAAGGTTGATGCAAACAGCCGCTGTTGCCGTTATTGCAGCGCTTTCAATGCCATCAGCAACAATCTTCACGCCTGCCTTCGCGCAGAGCTTTACATTTACCGATGTTACGGTTGCGGGCAATAGCCGGGTCGATAACACAACGATCCTGTCCTTGCTGGGAATCGGTCGCGGTGAGGCGATCTCACCCGGTGATCTGAATGACGCGACACAGCGTCTGATCAATTCAGGGTTGTTCGAAACGGTCAACCTGGTGCCGCAAGGCAACAGTCTGTTGGTGCAGGTGCAGGAATACCCGATTGTCAACGTCATCAGCATCGAAGGCAACCGCCGCGTTGACGACGAAAAGCTGACAGAGGTGATCACGAGCCAGCCGCGTCGGATCTATTCGCCCGCACAGGCCGAGGCGGATGCGGCGGCAATGACCGAAATCTACCGCGTGACGAACCGCATTTCGGCAACGGTGACCCCGCGCATCATCCGGCGCGATGACAACCGCGTGGACCTTGTGTTCGAAGTGACCGAAGGCCGCGTGGTCGAAGTGGAACGCCTTGGTTTTGTTGGCAACCGCGCCTTTAGTGACCGCCGCCTGCGCCAGATTCTGGAAACCAAACAGGCGGGCCTTCTGCGCACGTTAATTTCTGCCGATACGCTGGTGGTGGAACGGCTGGAACTCGACAAGCAGCTTTTGCGCGATTTCTATCTGTCACGCGGCTATGTCGATTTTGAGGTGGTGGATGCCAGTGCGCAGGTTTCGGCCGAACGCGACGCAACTTTTGTCACCTTTACCGTGCGTGAAGGGCGGCCGTTCCGGATCGGCAATGTGACGACCGTGTCGGAAGTTGAAGGTCTGGATGCCGGGCCGTTCGAGGCGGAAGTACGGCTGCGGTCCGGGGTTACCTATTCACCCGCGATCATCGAAAACAATATTTCGCGGCTTGAACAACTGGCGCTGCAGCAAGGGCTGAACTTTGTGCGCATCGACCCGCGCATCACCCGCAATGACCGTGATCAGACGCTGGACGTTGCCTTTACGTTGGTGCGCGGCCCGAAGGTTTTCGTGGAGCGTATTGATATTGAAGGCAATAACACAACGCTGGATCAGGTAATCCGCCGCCAGTTCCGCACGGTGGAAGGCGATCCGTTTAACCCGCGTGAAGTCCGGCAGGCGGCAGAACGCATTCGCGCATTGGGGTATTTTTCGGATGCGCAGGTGGACAGTGCCGAAGGATCGGCGGGCGATCAGGCGGTGGTCAAAGTTGTGGTCGAAGAACAGCCGACAGGCAGTCTCAGCTTTGGTCTTGGCTACGGGTCGCAGACGGGCGCGTCGATCAACGTTGGGCTGTCGGAGTCAAACTTTCTGGGGCGCGGTCAACGGGTTGGCGTCAGTGTCTCAACCGGAACCGACAACGTCGACACCAGTTTCAGCTTTGCCGAACCAGCGTTTCTGGGCCGCGATCTGGAGTTTGGGATCGGTGCCTACTATCGCCAGACCGACCAGCAAAACTCACGCTATGATACCCGCAACATTGGGTTCACCACGTCGCTGGCGTTTCCTGTCAGTGAGTTGGGACGTGTGCAGGTGCGTTACCGCATTTCGGAAGACAGAATTACAGATGTCAGCACCGACTCGTCGATTTTGTTGCAGAACGAAGAGGATCGTGGCGCACTGCTGACCAGTTCCATAGGCTATACCTATACCTATGACAACCGCGTCGATGGCATCAACCCGCGCGGCGGGGTTCTGCTGCGGTTCAGTCAGGATTTTGCCGGCCTTGGCGGGGATACCAAGTATATCTCAACCACCGCTTTTGCCTTGGCCGAACAGCGGGTGCTGAATGAAGAAGTGACGCTGCGCGCGATTTTCGAAGGCGGCTATCTGGCAAGCCAGGGCAATGATCCCAGCCGCGTGACCGAACGCTTTTTTGCCAATGGCAAGATCCGGGGCTTTGAATCCAACGGCATCGGGCCACGTGATCTGGGCGCCGTGAATCGCGACGCGCTGGGCGGCAATGCCTTTGCCGTGGTGCGGCTTGAGGCGGATTTTCCGCTGGGCTTGCCCGAGGAGTACGGGATCACGGGCGGGGCCTTTGTTGATGTGGGGTCGGTCTGGGGCTTGGATGATACGGCGGGTTCGGTAGGGCCGGGATCACCCACGGGGCAGGTTGACGATGGCGCAAATCTGCGCGCCTCCATCGGCCTGTCGGTGTTGTGGGACACGCCGATTGGCCCGCTGCGGTTCAATTTCTCAAAACCGCTGAAGTCAGAGGCCTACGATCTGGAACAATCCTTTGATCTGACCATCGCGACAAAGTTCTGATGCGCAGGGCTGCGTTGATTGTGGCCTTCGCCTGCGCGGCGACCGGCGCATGGGCGCAAACCGAAACCGACGCGCCCGTGGCGATTGCAACGCCGGTTCTGACGATTGATCAGGATCGCCTGTTTGCAGAATCGCAGTTTGGTCAGGCAACGACGGCGCGGTTGACGGCAGAGGAACAGGCGCTGGTGGCCGAAAACCTGAAGATCGAAGCAGCACTTGAGGCAGAAGAACGTGAACTGACCAGCCAGCGCCCCGCCATGACGCCCGAGGCGTTTCGCGCGTTGGCGGATGCATTTGACCTGAAGGTCGAAGGCATCAGGGCCGCGCAACGCGCGAAATACACCGCGTTGACAGCGGCGCATGATGCAGATCAGCGGCAGTTTTTCGTGGATATCGCGGCCCCGGTGATTGCACAGACCATGCAGGACATGGGGGCAATCGCGGTGCTGGACAAGAAATCCATTATCCTGTCCTTGCAAAGCATCGATGTGACCGCACAGGTGATCGCGCGGATTGACGCATCGGTGGGGGATGGCAGCAACCCGCCCGTCACTGATCCGTCACCCGAACCATCCCAGCCGGACCCACCAGCGCAGCCCTAATCTTGTCCTGCCCGCCCCAACTTGCTAGCAGAGGGGTGCAGCGGCCCGTCAGAGGCCACAATCCGGGGAACCATGATGAACGAACACGCAGCACCTGTGACCGAGGCCGATCTTTCGCTGATCCAGCGGATCATCCCGCACCGCTATCCGTTTCTGCTGGTGGACCGGGTGCGCGATATCGTGGTGGGCAAGTCCTGCGTGGGCATCAAGAACGTCACCTTCAATGAACCGCAGTTTCAGGGGCATTTTCCGGGCATGCCGATCTTTCCCGGCGTGATGATCATCGAGGCGATGGCGCAAACATCGGGCATTCTTGTCGGGGTCACGATGGATCTGGCCGACAAGAACGCCAAGGTTTTTTTCATGGGTGTCGATGGCGCAAAGTTTCGCCGCAAGGTGGTGCCGGGCGATGTGCTGGAACTGCATGTGACGGCGCTGCGCGGCGGTGGCAAGGTGTGGAAATTCGAAGGGCGCGGCATGGTGGCGGGCGAACTTGCGGCCGAGGCGACGTTCACGGCGATGTTCGATGTTTCGGGGCACTGATCCATGATTGATCCGACCGCCCGCATTCATCCCGCAGCCATTATCGACGACGGGGCCAAGATCGGTGCGGGCGCCAATATCGGGCCATTCGCGATCATCGGGCCCGAGGTGACGTTGGCACCGGGCGTGGTGGTGAAATCGCATGCGGTCGTGACGGGTTGGACGGATGTCGGCGCGGATACGGTGATCTTTCCCTTCGCCTGCGTGGGCGAGGTGCCGCAGGATCTGAAATACGCAGGCGAACGCACACGGCTGGTTGTCGGCGCGCGTTGCCGCATCCGCGAGGGGGCGACGCTGAACACCGGGACGGCGGGCGGCGGGGGTGTCACGCGCGTGGGCGATGACTGCCTGCTGATGACGGGGGCGCATGTGGGCCATGATGCGACGCTGGGCAACCGGGTTATCCTGGCCAATCAGGTGGCGATTGCCGGGCATTGCCAGATTGGCGATGACGTGATCGTGGGGGGGCTGTCGGGCATTCATCAATGGGTGCGCGTGGGCAAGGGTGCGATCATCGGCGCGGTCACGATGGTCACGAACGACGTGGTGCCGCACGGCCTTGTGCAAGGCCCGCGTGGTGAACTGGACGGCTTGAACTTGGTCGGCTTGAAACGCCGGGGCGTGGACCGGGCCGAGATTACGGCGCTGCGGGCGGGTTATCAGATGCTGGCGCAGGGCGAAGGGTCGTTCATGGACCGCGCGCGGCGTCTGGCGGATGAAACCGACAGCCCGCATGTGCGCGAGATGACGGATTTCATCCTGTCGGCATCTGACCGCAGCTTTCTGACGCCGAAATGACGGGCCGCACGGCGATCATCGCGGGGCAGGGTGTCTTGCCGGCGGCGCTTGCGGCAGTGATGGACGCGCCTTTTGTGGCATCGCTTGAAGGCTTTGCACCAACCGGTCTGGTGCCGGATCAGACCTTTCGCATCGAACGGCTGGTGCCGTTCCTGCATGGGCTGGAAGACCGGGGCATCGCCCAAGTGGTCTTTGCTGGGGCGGTCAGCCGTCCGCGCCTTGACCCTGCGATGTTCGATCCGGCGACAGCGCAACTGGTGCCCGCGCTGATGGCGGCAATGCAGGGCGGCGATGATGCTACCCTGCGTGCGGTGCTGGCGATTTTTGCGGATTTCGGCTTTGGCATTGTGGGTGTGCCGGATGTGGCCCCGGTCCTTGTGCCGCAGGCGGGGTTTCTGACGGCAGGGGGTACGGCTGTGGTCGATGACCACGACGCCGCCCGCGCCCATGACATTGTCAGCGCGCTTGGCCGGGTCGATGTGGGGCAGGGGGCGGTGGTGCAGCAAGGGCTTTGCTTGGGGGTCGAGGTGCTGGCGGGCACCGATGCGATGCTGGCGCAGGTGGCTGGGTTGTCCGCCAGTCTGCGCCCTGACCCTGCACGCGGGCGCGGCGTGTTCTACAAGGCACCGAAACCGGGGCAGGACATGCGGGTGGATATGCCGACGCTGGGGCCTGCCAGCGTGGCCGCGGCCGCACGCGCGGGGCTTGCGGGGGTCGTGTGGCAGGCGGGTGGCGTGATCTGCCTTGATCAGCCGCAGATGATCGCCATGGCCGATCAGGCACAGATGTTCCTGTGGGCACGGGCGTGAATCTGTACCTTATCGCGGGTGAGCCGTCGGGTGATCGGCTGGGCGCGGCCCTGATGGCGGGGCTGAAATCGCTGCATCCCGGCGTCACATTTCACGGTGTGGGCGGCCCCTTGATGCAGGCCGAAGGATTGCACAGCCAGTTTCCGATGGCTGAGCTTTCGGTCATGGGCATTGCCGAAGTGCTGCCAAGGTATCTGCATCTGAAACGCCGCATCCGGGAATGTGCGGCGGCGGTGGCGGGGGCAGATGCGCTGATCACAATCGACAGCCCGGATTTCTGCTTTCGCGTTGCCCGGCTGGTCAAGGCCGCCAATCCCGCGATGAAGACAATTCACTACGTGGCCCCTTCGGTCTGGGCCTGGCGACCGGGGCGGGCGGGGAAAATGGCCGCGTTCATCGACCACGTGCTGGCCCTGCTGCCGTTTGAGCCGCCCTTGATGACCGCGCATGGCATGACGTGCGATTTTGTCGGCCACCCGGTGGTCGCCGAGGCGCAGGCCACGCCCGTCGCGCAACAAAGCCCGCTGATCCTGACGCTGCCGGGGTCGCGCGCGTCGGAAATCACCCGGCTGATCCCGGTCTTTGGCGCGGTTCTGGCGCGGGTGAAACAGGTGCATCCGGATGCGCGCGTGGCACTGCCATCCGTGCCCCATCTGATGGCACAGGTGCGCGATCTCACGCGCGATTGGCCGATTGCCCCGCAAATCATCGCAGACGCGGATCACAAACGGCAGGCCTTTGCCGATGCCACCGTCGCCCTTGCGGCATCCGGCACAGTGTCGCTGGAACTGGCGGCGAACCGCTGCCCGATGGTCATCGCCTACAGGATGAACCCGGTCACCTTCTGGCTGATGCGGCGCGCGGCGCTGATTGACACTGTCACCCTCGTGAACCTTGTCAGCGAGACCCGTGTCATCCCCGAATTTCTTGGCCCGCGTTGTGTGCCCGACCTGATCGCGCCCGCGCTGATCGACCTGATGGGCAATGGCCCGGCCCGCGCGGCCCAGATGGCCGCGATGGACGTGACGATGGTGCGTTTGGGCAAGGGTGACGCAGACCCCGGTCTGCGGGCGGCGCAATCCGTGCTGCGCGCCATCGGGCCGGATCAGGCCGAAACCGTGATCTGACCCGCGACATGCGCCACCGTCAGCAGCAGATCGGGCCGCGCCGCCTCGCCCAGATGCCCGATGGCAAAGCCGATCACCGCCGCCGCCGCGATCACCAGCACCAGAACCGTCGTTGACACGGGCATCGCACGCGTCAGGCCTGTGCCGTCCAGAACCAGCGACGCGCCAAACGCTGCCAGCGCGGTTGCAGGCACCGTCAGCTGCCCGCCCCGCGCCAGCACATACGCCACGTCTGTCGTCAGGCGGATGGTCTGTGCGCTCCAGATTGCGCCGCGCAGGTGTTTTTGAAACTGCGTCGCCTCCTCCACGGTGATCTGAAACTGCGCGCCGTCCTTCAGGCCGGTTTCCACCAAAACCGGATCGGCCAAAAAATCAGTCATGCGAAAATGTGTCGACATCTTGAATGCTCCGCGATGAAAATGCGAAAACCGGGAAAATACCGGCTCTGCGGTATGGGGTCAGACCCACGCGCCGCGTATCATCTTAGCCAGCGCAACAGGATGCAGGCGTGAAAACAACGTGAAAAACGGGCCTCAGCGGCCCTTCCATATCCAGCCGCCGCCAAAGATCCGGCTGCTGCCTTCATCATAAAACACGCAAGCCTGCCCGGCCGAAATGCCGTCTTCCGGTGCGATCAGTTCCACCTCGGCCGTGGTGTCCGTCAACGGGCGGACGATTGCACTGCGCGGGCCGCGGGTTGATCGCACCTTGACGCCCAGATGCCATTCGGCGCGCGACAAGAATGGCGCATCGCCCAGCCAGTTGATTTCGCGCACCGGGATGACACGGGTCGACAGCGCCGCCTTCGGCCCCACGATCACATGCCGCAAATCGGGGTCAAGGCGCACCACATACAACGGATCGCCCAAACCTCCGATGCCAAGCCCTTTGCGTTGCCCGATGGTGTAATGGATCACGCCACGATGGGTGCCCAGCACATTGCCCACCAGATCGACGATATCGCCGGGCGCCGCCGCACCGGGGCGCAGCTTTTCGATCACGGCGGCATAGTCGCCGTTGGGCACAAAGCAGATATCCTGACTGTCGGGCTTGTCGGCCACAGGCAGGCCGTATTTCACCGCCAGCGCACGGGTTTCGGCCTTGGATTGCAAATGGCCCAAGGGAAAACGCAGATAGGACAGTTGCTCCGGCGTCGTGGAAAACAGGAAATAGCTTTGATCGCGCCCGGCATCTGCCGCCTGATGCAGTTCTGGGCCGGCCATGCCCACTTTGCGTTGAATATAGTGCCCGGTCGCCATGCAATCGGCATCCAGATCGCGGGCCGTGGCCAGCAGATCCTTGAATTTCACCCGTTCGTTGCAGCGGATGCAGGGCACGGGCGTCGCACCCGAAAGATAGGCATCGGCAAATTCCTCGATCACCGCTTCGCGAAAGGTATTCTCGTAATCCAGCACGTAATGCGGAAAGCCCATGGTTTCGGCCACGCGCCGCGCATCATGAATATCGCGGCCCGCACAGCAGGCGCCCTTTTTTGCCAAGGCCGCCCCGTGATCATACAACTGCAGCGTCACGCCCACCACATCATAGCCTTCTTCCGCCAGCATGGCGGCCACCACCGAGGAATCCACGCCCCCCGACATTGCCACGACCACACGCGTGTCACGGGGGGCCTTGGCAAAGCCAAGCGAATTGAGCGATTGATCCAGCATCATAGGTGCGTCCGGGGAATAGGTTTTGCCACTTAATATAGGAAAATGCCGTGTATCCTCAACCCCCGGCTTCACGCCCCCTTAAGGCTGATCGCCCATTCTTTGCCCTGTTGCACCAAGGGGGACACCCATGTTCTTGAAAAAAGTTGACGGCCCGCGCCAGATTACGCTGCCCGATGGCAGTATCCTTAGCCGCGCCGATCTGCCCGCCGATACCACGCGCCGCTGGGTTGCCAGCCGCAAGGCAATCGTGGTCAAGGCCGTGATGTACGGACTGATTCCAGAAAAGGAAGCGCTGGAAAGATATAGTCTTTCGGATGAGGAGTTCGCCTTGTGGCGATCTGCCATCGAAGAACATGGCGAAAACGCCCTGAAAGTGACTGCAATCCGAAAATATCGACAACTTTAGGTTGTTTTTTTCAATCGCCTGTCCAGAGTAACGCGTGGTTAACCATTCAACCTTCAGTGTTAACGAAGAAATCCTGGCGCGAGGCGACACATGCGAATCCTTCTTGTTGAAGACGACCCCACCACCTCCCGCAGCATCGAAATGATGCTGACCCATGCCAACCTGAACGTGTATTGTACCGATCTGGGTGAAGACGGCATCGATCTGGCGAAACTTTATGATTACGACCTGATCCTGCTGGATTTGAACCTGCCGGATATGTCGGGGCATGAAGTGTTGCGCCAGTTGCGCCTTGCGCGGATCGAAACGCCGATTCTGATCCTGTCGGGTGCGGACGATACCGACAGCAAATTGAAAGGATTCGGGTTTGGGGCGGATGACTACCTGACCAAACCCTTCCACCGTGAGGAGCTGGTCGCGCGCATCCATGCGATCATCCGTCGGTCCAAAGGTCACAGCCAGTCGGTGATCCACACCGGGCGGGTTTCGGTAAACCTTGATGCAAAGACGGTGGATGTCGGAGGCAAAGGCGTGCATCTGACCGGCAAGGAATATCAGATGCTGGAATTGCTGTCCTTGCGCAAAGGCACGACCCTGACGAAGGAAATGTTCCTGAACCATCTTTATGGCGGAATGGATGAACCCGAGTTGAAGATCATCGACGTCTTCATCTGCAAGTTGCGCAAAAAACTGGCCGAGGCGACGGGCGGTGAGAATTACATCGAAACCGTGTGGGGCCGCGGCTATGTGCTGCGCGATCCTGTGGGCGGGACGGCCCGTCTGGCAGCCAGCGCCTGAGCTTTACCTTCGCGAGCCCGCCGCTTAACCTTTGGCAGCAAGGCGTTTTGGGGGGCGGGAATGGCGGAGAAGCCGGTCGAGGCACTGACAAAGGCCGAGGCGCAGGAGGAGCTTGTTCGTCTGTCCCGGGCGCTTGCGGCGGCGAACACCGCTTACCACACGCTCGACGCGCCTGAGCTTTCGGATGCGGAGTATGACGCGCTGAAACTGCGCAATGCGGCGATCGAGGCGCGGTTTCCGGGCCTGAAGCGGGCGGATTCGCCCTCGGACCAGATTGGCGCGGCGGTCGCCGAGGGCTTCGGCAAGGTCGCACACCGGGTCCGGATGCTGTCGCTTGAGAATGCCTTCGCGGCGGAAGAGGTGGCCGAGTTCGACGACCGGGTGCGAAAGTTCCTTGGACATGCCGGTGGGATTTCCTACTCCGCCGAGCCGAAGATAGACGGGCTTTCGCTGTCGCTCCGCTACGAATCCGGGGTTCTCGTGCAGGCCGCCACGCGCGGCGACGGGGAGGTGGGTGAGAATGTCACCGAAAATGCCCGGACCATCACCGATATCCCGGAGCGGTTGGCGGCCGCGCCAGAGGTGCTGGAGGTCAGGGGCGAGGTTTACATGAGCCATGCCGACTTTGCCGCCTTGAACACACGGGCCGCGGCGGCGGGCGAAAAGACCTTCGCCAACCCGCGCAACGCGGCGGCAGGGTCGTTGCGCCAGCTTGATACCAGCATCACCGCCAGCCGCCCCTTGCGCTTCTTCGCCTATGCCTGGGGCGAGGTGTCGGCCCCGCTTGCGGCCACCCAGTTTGACGCCATTCAGCGTCTCAAGTCCGTGGGTTTTCCGACAAATCCTCTGACCACCCTTTGCGACGGGCCCGATGCAATGCTGGCCCAGTACGCGAGGATCGAAGCTGAACGTGCC
>JANNKX010000025.1:0-1968 GCA_031396505.1 Rhodobacterales bacterium | reverse complement strand
CGCAAACCGCTGGAGCGGCGTGTCTACGAACTTGCGCGCAAGCATTGCGGCCGCCAGCCCGAGTGGCGGGTGTCGATCGGGGTGCTGGCGCTGAAGTCCGGTTCGGCCAGCCCGGTGAGGGTGTTCCGCCGCATGATCCGGGATATGATTACGGCCGATCACCTGCCCGAATACAGCCTGGCGGAGGAGCCGGGCGATATCCTGCGCGTGACGCGGCGCGACACGGTCGTGCTGCCGGGGCAGGCGGGGCCGGTGCTGAAGGCCGTAACGCTGGAGAAGGCGCGTGCCCTGATGCCCGGCTGGGACATTTACGCCCTGCAGGCCGATTGGCGCGATCTGTGGGAGCGCACGGGCAGGCCCCCCTTGCGCAGCCCCGATGCTGCCTTTCTGGGCTGGCTGAAAAAACGGGGGCCGGCCTGACGCCGCGCATGTCACTTTTTCAAGTGCACGACCGGTTTGTGAAGCTTTCATTATGAAGCGGGTTTTGATACAGTTTGTGCGAAGAGAACGATCAAGGCCGCACTGATGCGTCAAACCAGCGTTTATGAGACATGCTGATCGGCTATGCGCGGGTGTCCAAGGCGGACGGGTCGCAATCGCTCGACCTGCAGCATGATGCGCTGATCGGGGTGGGGATCGATCCTGCCCGCATCTATGATGACCGTGCATCCGGCGCGCGTGAAGACCGGCCGGGATTAGAGGCCTGTCTGCGCAGCCTGCGGGCGGGCGATGTGCTGGTAGTATGGAAGCTGGACCGGCTGGGGCGCACGCTGGCGCATCTGGTGGCCCTGGTGCGCGATCTGGCGGCGCGCGAGGTCGGCTTGCGGGTGCTGACCGGGCAGGGCGCCCAGATCGATACCACGACACCTGCAGGCCGAATGATCTTTGGCATCTTTGCGACCCTGGCCGAGTTTGAGCGCGACCTGATCCGCGAACGCACGATGGCGGGGCTGGCTGCGGCACGCGCGCGCGGCCGCAAGGGGGGGCGCAGCTTTGCCCTGACCAAGGCGCAGGTCCGGCTGGCACAGGCCGCCATGGTGCGGCGTGACACATCGGTGGCCGCACTTTGTGCGGAACTGGGGATCCGGCGCGCGACGCTCTACCGCTATGTCGGCCCCGACGGGGCCTTGCGGGAACACGCCGAAAAGGTGCTGGCGCGTCGGTGAATGCCCGCTGACGTTGTCGTGCGTTGTTGCAAAATGCTCGACAATACAAAGGAATGCTACAGACTATTTTGAAATTACGTGCTTTTACGTCGGGATGGCAGATGATTTTCTGGACAGTTATTTGGATTGTTTATGGGCTGATCGCATTCGGCGCGGCCATCCTGACGTTTGATGAGCAACGCCGCACGGGGCAACGCCACACAATGTACAATACGGTTGGCTATCTTGCCTGTCTTCTGTGGCCGTTACCTGTTGCCATGATCCTTCTGAGCAATGCCATGCGGCCCACATGAGGTCGATCAGATCAGGAAGTGTTGTGCATCCAGATCGGCAATCGTGACGTTCTGCAACCGCAACACATCAGCCGTGTTGCTGATGATCAGCACATCCGTGCCCGACTGTCTGATGTGATTGGCCCATAGATCATCGACGCTTTCAACATTCAGCAGATTTTGCAAATCGACGACATCATGGTCACCGCCGAACGCTTCAAAATCGGTAATCGTGTCGCGACCGTATCCGGTTGAAAAAACGAACGTATCCGCGGCCATGCCACCCGTCAGCCAATCGGCCCCCGCCCCGCCATCCAGAACGTTTGCAGCCGCATTGCCCGTCAGGCGGTTCGCGGCGGCATTGCCCGTCAGAGATGTGGCGTTGCCGGTCAGGGTGCCATTCTCGACCCCGGTGGTCAGTGTATAGTTGACCGATGTCAGGACCATATCCATGCCCCGCCCGGTTTCGATCACGACATCGCCCAGATCATCGACGATATAGGTATCGTTGCCCGCCCCGCCTTTCATCG
>JANNKX010000415.1:0-6169 GCA_031396505.1 Rhodobacterales bacterium | reverse complement strand
CCAAGGGCCGCATGCCGCCCGAGATGAAGCGCGATGAGGGGCAACGCCCGCGCGTCAACATCCTTGGGCCGATGTATGGCACGTTCAACATGGCGTCCGACCTGCATGAAATCCGGCGTCTGGTCGAAGGCATTGGCGCGGACGTGAATATGGTGATGCCGCTGGGTGCGCATCTGGCGGAAATGCGGCATCTGGTGAATGCGGATGTCAACATCTGCATGTACCGCGAATTTGGCCGGGGCCTGTGCGAGGTTCTGGGCAAGCCCTATCTGCAAGCGCCGATTGGCATGGATAGCACGACGCAATTCCTGCGCAAACTGGGTGAATTGCTGGGACTGGACCCGGAGCCGTTCATCGAACGGGAAAAGCATTCGACGCTGAAGCCCGTGTGGGATTTGTGGCGGTCTGTCACGCAGGATTTCTTTGCGACGGCGTCTTTCGGGATCGTGGCGAATGAGACCTATGCACGGGGCATCCGACTGTATCTGGAAGAAGATCTGGGCCTGCCTTGCGCATTCGCGGTCGCACGGATTGCCGGGAAAAAGACCAACAATGATGCCGTGCGCGCGATGATCCATCAGCACAAGCCGTTGATCCTGATGGGGTCGATCAATGAGAAAATGTATCTGGCGGAAATGAAGGCGGGCCATGGGCCGAAGCCATCATTCATCGCGGCGTCCTTTCCGGGGGCTGCCATCCGGCGGGCCACGGGCACGCCGTTCATGGGTTACGCAGGGGCGGTCTGGATTTTGCAGGAAGTCTGCAACGGCCTGTTTGACGCGCTGTTTCACATTCTGCCCTTGGGCACCGACATGGATGCCGCATCGGCAACACCAACGACGCTGCGCCGCGATTTCCCGTGGGATGTCGATGCGCAACTTGAACTGGACCGGATCGTTTCCGAACATCCGGTTCTGACACGGATTTCTGCCGCGCGCACCCTGCGCGATGCTGCCGAGAAGGCCGCACTCGACCAAGGGGATGAGCGGGTTGTGAGGGAAACGGTGGAGGCCCTGCGCGGCAATTCACCAACACAGGGAGGACGGCCATGAGCGTTCAGATGACAAACAGCGGCACGCCGCAGGGACACGCCAACCGCGCGCCCCGCGCAGAGTTTTATGCCTACTTCGGCATGATCTTTATCGGTGCGCTGTCTTATGCCGTTGTGGCATGGGCAGCCAACACAATCGTGACGCGCAAGTTGCCGTCAAAGAACCCGATTTCCCGCGCCTGGGCCGATGCCGGTGCGATCACGCCTTCGATCTTTCGCGCCTGAGGGCACGGAAGGCAGGTGCAGGCCGCAAGGTGCTGCATGACCAATTGGTTGGCCCTGCAAGGGGTCTGCTAAGCCGCTGGAGGGGGAACCCGTCCGGCAACCCGGCCACAGGGTTTGTGGCGTCAGCTGTTCCTACGGAGGAAAACCCATGGCTGATAGAACTGACCTGTCGTTTACAGGTCTTACCGACGAGCAGGCGCAAGAACTGCACTCCGTCTATGTGCAAGGGCTCTACTTGTTCACGTTCGTTGCCGTAGTTGCACACATTCTGGTGTTTTTCTGGCGCCCCTGGTTCTGAGGAGGATCAAAAATGTCCAAATTCTATAAAATCTGGCTGATCTTCGATCCGCGTCGCGTCTTTGTGGCACAGGGCGTGTTCCTGTTCTTGCTGGCGGCGATGATCCACCTCGTTCTGCTGAGCAACCCCAGCTACAACTGGTTCGACATTGCGGATGCGAAATATAATCGTACCGCTGTGGTCCCAGCTGAATAATCGGGAAGACCCATGTTGCGGGCGGCTGTGATAGGCCGCCCGCAACGAACCAAAGATGCATAGGGAAAACGCGCGACAGCGTTTGACTTTGGCAAACATCTCAATCGGTTGGCTATACTGCCGACCCTTGCCAACACGGAGAAAGAAGCATGGCACTGCTCAGCTTCGAACGAAAATACCGCGTGCCGGGTGGCACGCTGATCGGCGGGAACCTGTTCGACTTCTGGGTCGGTCCTTTCTACGTCGGCTTCTTTGGCGTCACGACTGTCTTTTTCGCGGCGCTGGGAACCATCATGATCTTTTACGGGACAGCGATGGAAGGGGTCTGGAACCCCTGGCTGATCTCGATCGATACGCCGCCGATTGAATACGGGTTGGGGGCGGCACCCCTGCTGGATGGCGGGTTGTGGCAGATCATCACGATCTGCGCGATCGGCGCCTTTGTCAGCTGGATGCTGCGCGAAGTGGAAATCTGCAACAAGCTGGGGATGGGGTATCATGTGCCCTTTGCCTTCGGCGTGGCGATCTTTGCGTATGTGACGCTGGTGGTGATCCGGCCCATTCTGATGGGTGCGTGGAACTACGGTTTCCCGTACGGGATCTTCAGCCACCTCGATTGGGTGTCGAACACCGGCTATCAATATGGCAACTTCCACTACAATCCGGCGCATATGATCGCGATCACGTTCTTTTTCACGACGTCCCTTGCACTGGCACTGCACGGCGGGTTGATCCTGTCGGCGGCGAACCCGGAAAAGGGCAAGGAAATGCGCACACCGGATCACGAGGATACGATGTTCCGTGATCTGATCGGTTATTCGGTGGGCACGCTTGGTATCCACCGCGTGGGGTTGCTTCTGGCGCTGAATGCCGGGTTCTGGAGCGCGGTTTGCATCGTGATTTCAGGGACCATCTGGTTCGACCAGTGGGTTGTCTGGTGGGATTGGTGGCTGAACTTGCCATGGTGGGCAGACATTCCGGGAGGCGTCAATGGCTGAGTATCAGAACATCTTCACGCAAGTTCAAGTGCGTGGCGCGCCCGAAATGGGGATGGTGGAAGGGGTTGATCTGTCGAACCGCACAAAGGGGGCCACGTTTTCGACCCTTGCAGGCTGGTTCGGGAATGCCCAACTGGGGCCGATCTATCTGGGGTCTTTCGGGGTGATCTCGCTGGCCACAGGGTTGATCTGGTTCATGATGGTGGGCGGGTGGTATTGGGATCAGGCGGGCTATAACCCGGCGGTCTTCATGCGGGACCTGTTCTGGTTCTCGCTTGACCCGCCAGCCCCGGAATACGGTTTGTCATTTCCGCCGCTGCGCGAGGGCGGGTATTTCCTGATTGCCGGCTTTTTCTTTCTGGTGTCGTTGTGCACATGGTGGGTTCGGACCTATCTGCGGGCGGCGGCACTGGGGATGGGCAAGCATATCGCCTGGGCCTTTGCGAGTGCCATCTGGCTGGTGCTGGTGTTGGGGTTGATCCGGCCGATCCTGATGGGATCGTGGTCTGAGGCCGTGCCGTATGGCATCTTCAGCCACCTTGACTGGACGAACCTGTTCAGCCTCACCTATGGCAACCTGTTCTACAATCCGTTCCACGCACTAAGCATCGTGTTCCTTTATGGATCGGCCCTGCTGTTTGCGATGCACGGGGCAACGATCCTTGCGGTCAGCCGCTTTGGTGGTGACCGCGAACTGGAACAGATTGCGGATCGGGGAACGGCATCGGAACGGGCGGCCTTGTTCTGGCGCTGGACCATGGGGTTCAATGCCACGATGGAGGGCATTCACCGCTGGGCCTGGTGGTTTGCGGTGCTTGTCACCCTGACCGGGGGCATCGGCATCCTGCTGACGGGGACTGTGGTGGACAACTGGTATGTCTGGGCACAGGACCACGGCTATGCACCGCTTGATCAATAGGAGAGCATGGATGAGTGACGATTTTTCCTTTGAGCCAAGCCGCAAGGTCAAGATCTTTCTTTGGGGTGCCAAGGAAATGGGACGCGGTGCAGGTTGGGCGCTGGCGATTACCACGGCGATCATCGTGGGGCTGCTGGTGATCCGGGGCATCGGTCTGCTGTTGCCCGCCGAAAGCCAGGAGGCGCCCCCGCCGATGGGTGCGCTGGAACAACCGGCAACGGTGGCTGCGGTCTGAACAGGCTTTCCCGGCGGGCGGATGTCCGCCGGGGCACAGGACCGAACCATCGCCGGTTCGGCCTTCGGGCGCCACCACAGCCCCGGTTCCCTTCCTGTTGGCGACAGGAACCTGGTGCCGTGTGACAAACCCACACCGCACTTTTTCATCCGGAGGTGATGATGTCCGATTCCCCCATTCTTGACCGCGTCTCCGGCCCGGCGGACATGAAGGTCTTGTCGGACGCCGAATTGGCCCAACTTGCAGGCGAGGTCCGGCAAGAGGTGATCAACGTCGTGTCGGAAACGGGTGGGCATCTGGGGTCATCGCTGGGTGTGGTGGAACTGAGCGTGGCGATCCATGCGGTGTTCAATGCGCCGGTCGACAAGCTGATCTGGGACGTGGGCCATCAGTGTTACCCGCACAAGATTTTGACGGGACGGCGCGCCCGGATGGGAAGTCTGCGGCAGGGCGGGGGCCTGTCGGGGTTCACCAAACGCAGCGAAAGCGACTTTGACCCGTTTGGGGCGGCGCATTCCTCCACGTCGATTTCTGCGGCACTGGGCTATGCGATGGGCCGCGAAATGGGGATGCCGGTCGGTGATACCATCGCGGTGATCGGTGACGGCGCAATCACGGCAGGCATGGCTTATGAGGCGATGAACCATGCAGGGCATCTGAACAAACGGCTGTTCGTGATCCTGAATGACAATGATATGTCGATCGCCCCGCCGGTGGGCGCGATGTCGAGCTATCTGAACACCATTGCCGAAAAGGGGCCGCTGGCCGTGCTGAAAGCGGCGGCCGAAGGGCTGGAGGCGGCCTTGCCCGGCCCGTTGCGGGATGGTGCGCGGCGCGCGCGCGAACTGGTCACCGGCACGCCGGGTGGCGGGACGATGTTTGAACATTTCGGGTTCAACTATATCGGCCCGATTGACGGGCATGACATGGGGCAATTGCTGGCAACCCTGCGGGCGGCGCGGGCGCGGTCGACGGGGCCCGTGCTGATCCACGTGGTCACGGTCAAGGGCAAGGGCTATGCGCCCGCCGAGGCGGCGGCAGACAAGTATCACGGCGTGGGCAAGTTCAATGCGGTGACGGGCGAACAGGCCAAGGCCAAATCCAACGCGCCCAGCTATACATCCGTGTTCGGCAATGCCCTGACGGATGAGGCGGCGCGCGATCCGCGTGTGGTCGCGATCACAGCCGCGATGCCATCGGGCACGGGGCTGGATATCATGGCCAAACGCTTTGCCGCCCGCGTGTTTGATGTGGGGATTGCAGAACAGCATGGTGTGACCTTTGCCGCGGCGTTGGCCGGGTCGGGGATGAAGCCCGTTTGCGCGATCTATTCGACCTTCCTGCAGCGTGGCTATGATCAGATCGTGCATGATGTCGCGTTGCAGAACCTGCCTGTGCGCTTTGCCATCGACCGGGCCGGGCTGGTGGGGCAGGACGGGCCGACCCATGCGGGGGCGTTCGATGTGGGCTATTTGTCAAATCTGCCGAATTTCACGGTGATGGCGGCGGGGGACGAGGCAGAACTGGTGCATATGGTGGCCACGGCCATCGCGCATGACGCGGGCCCGATTGCGTTTCGCTTCCCGCGTGGTGAAGGTGTGGGTGTCGATTTACCTGCACGCGGTGTGCCCTTGGCCATCGGCAAGGGCCGCGTGCTGCGTGAAGGCACGGATGTCGCAATCCTGTCATTCGGCGCGCACCTGTCAGAGGCTCTGCTTGCCGCCGATATCCTTGAGGCAGACGGGTTGCGCGTGACTGTGGCCGATGCGCGTTTCTCCAAACCGCTGGATACGGCGCTGATTGATCAACTGGCACGTCACCATCAGGTGCTTGTGACAATTGAACAGGGCGCGGTTGGCGGCTTTGGCGCGCATGTGCTGCATTATCTTGCCAATTCCGGGCAGCTGGAAGGTGGGCCTGCCGTGCGGACAATGACACTGCCCGACAAATTCATTGATCAGGCAAGCCCAGCCGCCATGTATGCCGAGGCCGGGCTGACCGCAGCCGATATTGCGGGCCGCCTGCGCCGTGAAGCCATTATCGACGAGACCAAACGTAGCTTTGCGCTCTCGTTAGACGGCATCACCGTGCCAAAATCTGCATGTCTCGATTTGGACAGGGCAACGCAGACGCTTGCCGCCATTGAACAGGCCGCGACCCTCCTGCAAAGCGCAGAAATGTGCGGCGGGACGCAAAGCGTTATCGACTATACCGTCAGCTATCTGCAAACCCGCAAGCAGTTCGGCAA
>JANNKX010000388.1:0-13853 GCA_031396505.1 Rhodobacterales bacterium | reverse complement strand
AAAAAGACGGGACTAAATATTTCCATGGTAAAACTTTTATGGTCAGCGATTTCGTGAAACTAATGCTTGAATTTATTAAACCTGATTATTCCGTTTTCATCAACATCCGGATATACTTAACTATCATTCCATATTAAATCATTTCAGGACTGATCATGTCAAACCAAGAAACAACTGTGCCCTCCATCCCAGAACTTGTCGAAAGGATCAAGGCATCCGGTTCTTCCGACGAACGCTTCTTCGGTTATGCGCAGCGTGATGGAGGCCTTTTTTTGCAACAGGACCCACTGGAATTCGCCCAGTTCGTGCATTTCATGGCCTCCGAGTACCGGACTGCGGACTTGACATTGGATCTTGGGATTGCGTCAGGCGGGCAGACCAAGTTCCTGCGCGATTTTTACAAGTGCAAGCGTACGATCATCCTGGACAACGGCGAACATTCCATGTTCCCGCATTGGAAACGCATCAAACAGACGGTCGACACCACTTTCGAGGACGAGATAATCAGCGACAGCCATACATCGGCAGTGCGCGAGCGTTTGGCCAAGTATTTTAACAGCATGGACTTTGTTTTCGTCGATGGCGACCACAGTTATCGTGGGCTGCGGCAAGATATCTTTTTGTTGACGCCATTGCTCAAGGACTATGCCGTGATGGCGCTGCACGACACAGCGGCGGTGGCCGATTGCAAACGCGTTTATGACGACCTCTTGAAATCGCGCAATTTCACGCGGCTGCGGTCGTTCGACAACCGCTTCGGCATTTCGCTTTGGATGCGGCTGCCGCGCCGCAAGCCGCAGCATTGGTATAACCACAGTCATGGTTGGGGACGGATCTGACTGGTCGGCGCGCTTACCCTGCTCCCAGCGCGGCGCGGCAGGCGTCAGGGCTGGATGATTTCCGCTTCAACTCACGGATCAAAACTTCGATAACGCATAGTGCAGTGAACCAATGCCGGGTTTGCGTGCCTCTCCGCGCCCTAGTCGGGAGGAGTTAGGGGTGGGAGGACGTTCCCCGTCTGCGGCGACGAAAGTGCAAAAAAGCAACCTGCCCCTTCTTCGCTCGCATGAACACTCTTCACACAACGTTTCAAAAGTCTTAAATTGCTTCGCCCCATAAAACATAACATGTTTTTAATAAAAGTAGATATCAGAAATTGACAGCCGTCAATTTCCCCGTCCCATCGCCGCCACGGCGGCATGGCGCGGGCAGTCGATCATGTGGTCATTCACCAATCCACAAGCCTGCATGAAGGCGTAAACAATCGTCGGGCCGCAGAAATTGAACCCGTCCTTTTTCAACTGCTTTGACATCGCCGTCGAAATCGCGGTCGCCGCCTGCACCTCGGCCATGCTGGTCAGCCGGTTCTGGATCGGCACGCCGTCCACAAACCGCCAGATGTAATCGGCGAAAGGTTCAGTCTGCTGAATCCGCAAATAGGCCTGCGCCGATTTGATCGTGGCCTCGATCTTGCCCCGATGCCGCACGATCCCCGGATCAACCAACAGGCGCGCCACCTCCGCCTCGCCCCAACCCGCAATCACGTCGGGCTGAAACCCCTGAAACGCCGCGCGAAACGTCTCGCGTTTGCGCAGGATGGTGATCCAGGAAAGCCCGGCCTGAAACCCGTCAAGGATCAGCTTTTCCCATAACGCCCGGCTGTCATATTCCGGCACGCCCCAATCGGTGTCGTGGTAATGCACGTAAAGCGGATCATCCCCGCACCACGGGCAGCGCCCTGTCGACTGGTCCATGCGTTGCCCCCGGAAACGATGTATTCGCGACAAATACGAACATTCACCGCTCATTTACCGTTCCACCCGCACCCTGTCTATCACGGAAAAGAACTGGGATCAGCGATGCAGGCAAATCATCAACCAGCGTGGATGGGCAACAGCAGCCCCTTGGCCATTGCGATTTCGGTGGCAGATCAGCAGGTTTTGCAAATGGTGACACAGGCGCTGCAACAGCGGCGGCTGGCGCTTGCCTATCAGCCGGTGGTCATGGCCAGCGAGCCCGCGCGCATCGGGTTCTACGAAGGGCTGATGCGGGTGATGGATGTGGGCGGTCGCGCCATCCCGGCCCGTGATTTCATGCCTGCGGTCGAGGCGCATGAAATCGGCCGCCAGATCGACGTCGCGGCCTTGCGCATGGGTCTGACGGCACTGGCCGAACACCCTGATCTGCGCCTGTCGGTCAACATGTCGGCGCGGTCGATCGGGCACCCGGACTGGATGCGCGCGTTGGTCCACGGCCTCGAACGATCCCCCACCGTGGCCGAACGGCTGATCCTGGAAATCACCGAAAGCTCGGCCATGACGGTGCCGGAACTGGTGATCCGCTTCATGCACGATCTGAGCCGCAAGGGCATCGCCTTTGCCATCGACGATTTCGGTGCTGGCTATACCGCGTTCCGCTATTTCCGCGATTTCGAGTTTGATATGCTGAAGATTGACGGGGAATTCACCCGTGGCATCGACAGCTGCCCCGATAATCAGGCACTGGTGCGCGCGATGCTGGCAGTGGGAAAGCATTTTCATATGCTTTGCGTGGCCGAAATGGTGGAAACCGCGGCCGAGGCGGAATGCCTGCGTGCGTTGGGGGCCGACTGCCTGCAAGGCTATGCCTTCGGCGCACCATCCGTGAAACCCGCCTTTGCCACCGTTCAACAAAAGCGGGCATAGTGCCCGAAACCTTGCCTTTGGACCTGATCCCGCTTAGGCGTGACATATCGCTTTTGCCTTCATCACCCAAAGGGATCAAATCATGACAAACGTGGTCATCGTCTCGGCTGCACGCACCGCCGTCGGCAGTTTCAACGGCGCCTTCGCAAGCACGCCCGCGCATGAACTGGGCGCCGCCGTGATCAACGCGGTCGTTGACCGTGCGGGCGTCGATAAGGCCGACATTTCGGAAACCATCCTTGGGCAAGTTCTGACCGCAGGTCAGGGCCAGAACCCGGCACGTCAGGCGCATATCCACGCAGGCCTGCCGAAAGAGGCGTCGGCCTGGGGCATCAATCAGGTCTGCGGATCGGGTTTGCGCGCGGTGGCACTGGCGGCACAGCATGTGCAATTGGGCGATGCGTCGATCGTCATCGCGGGCGGTCAGGAAAGCATGAGCATGTCGATGCATGCGGCCCATCTGCGGGCCGGGCAAAAGATGGGTGATCTGAGTTTCATCGACACAATGATCCGCGACGGTCTGTGGGACGCGTTCAACGGCTATCACATGGGCCAGACTGCGGAAAATGTCGCGAACCAGTGGCAGATTTCGCGCGACATGCAGGATGAATTCGCCCTTGCCAGCCAGAACAAGGCCGAGGCCGCGCAAAAGGCGGGCAAGTTCAAAGATGAAATCGCGGCCTTCACGGTGAAAACCCGCAAAGGTGATGTGGTGGTCGATCAGGATGAATACATCCGCCATGGTGCCACGATGGATGCGATGCAGAAGCTGCGCCCGGCGTTTGTGAAGGATGGCTCGGTCACGGCGGCCAATGCAAGCGGCCTGAACGATGGCGCGGCGGCCGTGATGGTGATGTCTGAGGCCGAGGCGGCAAAGCGGGGCCTGTCGCCACTGGTGCGAATCGCATCTTATGCAACGGCGGGGCTGGACCCGTCGATCATGGGCGCAGGCCCGATCCACGCCAGCCGCAAGGCGCTGGAAAAGGCGGGATGGAAGGTCGGTGATCTGGATCTGGTCGAGGCGAATGAGGCCTTTGCCGCACAGGCCTGTGCGGTGAACAAGGACATGGGATGGGATATGTCGATTGTGAACGTGAACGGCGGCGCGATTGCCATTGGCCACCCGATCGGCGCATCGGGCGCGCGCATCCTGAACACGCTGATCCACGAAATGATCCGGCGCGACGTGAAAAAAGGCCTTGCGACCCTGTGCATCGGTGGCGGCATGGGTGTTGCGATGTGCCTGGAACGCTAAGTCACAAAACGCAGCAATGTTTCAGAGATGATGAAACGGGCGCAAGATTCTTGCGCCCGTTTCGCATCGTTGATACCCAAGATGGATAAGCAAAACCAAAGGGGGGAATCATGGGTCGTGTCGCATTGGTCACAGGGGGCTCGCGCGGGATCGGCGCGGCGATCTCCACTGCACTGAAGGCTGCAGGCTATACCGTCGCCGCAAATTATGCGGGCAATGACGAGGCCGCAGCGGCATTCACGAAATCCACGGGCATACCGACCTACAAATGGTCTGTCGCGGACTATGACGCCTGCGTAGCGGGCATTGCGACGGTGGAGGCGGCACATGGCCCGGTCGAGGTGTTGGTGAACAACGCAGGGATCACGCGCGATGCGATGTTTCACAAGATGACGCCTGGCATGTGGAAAGAGGTGATGGATACCAACCTGTCGGGCCTGTTCAACATGACACACCCCGTCTGGACGGGGATGCGTGACCGCAAGTTCGGGCGGGTGATCAACATATCATCCATCAACGGGCAGAAAGGGCAGGCAGGGCAGGCCAACTATTCGGCGGCCAAGGCAGGCGATCTGGGCTTTACCAAGGCGTTGGCACAGGAAGGCGCGCGTGCGGGCATTACGGTGAACGCGATCTGCCCCGGTTACATCGGGACGGAAATGGTGCGGGCGATTGACGAGAAAGTGCTGAACGAACGCATTATTCCGCTGATCCCCGTGGGGCGTCTGGGCGAGCCGGATGAAATTGCCCGGATCGTGACCTTTCTTGCATCAGATGATGCGGGATTCATCACGGGGTCGACGATCACGGCGAACGGTGGACAATTCGTGGTCTGATCGTTGGACGAGGTGGGCCGCCATCACTGGCGGCCCGATGCATCAACCGAAGGAAACCTGCACGCGCGGTTTGCGCCGAAACAACAGGCGCGACATTGCGGCGAACAAGTCGCGGATGGCGGCGGCACGCAATGCGTGTGCCTCGCGGATGTAGTAATCGTTGGATAGGCGTGGATCGTTTTGCATTTGGACATCCCTTTCGGACTGTCCTCCCTGCCCGTAACATGTGGCGCAGGGCATCTGGCGGCAAGCGGACTGCGCGCATGGCCGCCTTGCGCGTAACGCAAGGCAACTGCTTGACAATGCACGCATCAACCGCGCCAGTGGCGGCGTGATGCAGAGGATGACATGACACGCAACCGCGCGACGCTGATTGGTATGACGGCGATTTTGATGTGGTCACTGCTGGCGCTGCTGACCATCGGGTCGGCACCTGTGCCGCCACTTTTGCTGAATGCGATGTGTTTTGGCATTGGTGGCGCGATTGGCCTGATCTGGACGGCGCGGCGCGGGTTTGGCGTGCTGCGAGGTGTATCATGGCAGGTTTATGCCTTTGGCACTGTGGGGCTGTTTGGCTATCATGCGTTGTACTTCACGGCGTTCAGGCTGGGTCCAAATGCTGCAACGGGGTTGATCGCTTATCTGTGGCCGCTGTTCATCGTGCTGTTTTCAGGCCTGCTGCCGGATGAAAAGTTGACAAAATTGCATGTTATCGGTGCCATCATTGCCTTGGGTGGGGCCGCGATCATCGTGTTGACGGCAAATTCGGGACCGGGTGGCACCAGCCTGCCAGCACTGGGGCTGGCATTTCTGTGCGCGTTGACATGGGCGGCTTATTCGGTGCTGTCACGTCATTTGGGCCGGGTCCCGACCGAGGCTGTGACGGTATTTTGTCTCGCGACGGCGGCCCTTTCTGCTGTGGCACACATTTGGCTGGAACAGACCGTTTGGCCAAATGGCGCATCGGGCTGGGCGAGCATAATCGCACTCGGTATCGGGCCGGTCGGCCTTGCGTTTTTCACGTGGGACATTGGCATGAAACAGGGCGATATTCAGCTTTTAGGTGTGGTTTCCTATGCTGCGCCTTTGCTGTCGACGTTGGCATTGATTGTTTTCGGCCAAACAAGAGCATCTGGCGCAATCGTCGTTGCGGCCGCGTTGATCGTGGCAGGCGCGGCACTGGCGGCGCGCGCCAGTGCACGGGCCAAAGGCCCAATTACGCCTGACTAAGGCGCGACATTTCTTCTTTCAGCCTGAGTTTCTGCTTTTTCAACTCGGCAATCTTCAGCGCATCAGACCCCGGGCTTCGCTGTTCGGATTCAACCATATGTGACAGGTTTTCATGCTTGCGGCGCAGCTCTTGCAGATGCGAAGCGATGCTCATTCCGATCCTCCTGGGGTTGATGACACATTTGTAACTGCACCACGTTTTCCGAGTCGTGTCACTTGTTTCCGGAATCCACCAAAAAGAATTTTGGTCGCATTTAGCGAAATAGCGCCGACAGGGAACCACCCTCGCGCAGCACGGCATTGGCGGCGGGGGTATAGCTTTCGCGGTCGCCATCGTGGGCGGGGCCTGCGTGGATGACAAAGGGGGCCAGCAGGCGGAAGGGGCGTTTGCCGGTTTTGCGCACCTGCAAGATCACGCGGGGGGCAGAGCGGCCTTCGCGTGGCGCCAACGGCAGGATCGCGGCATGGGGAGCAAGGGACAGGGCGTCGGGCAAAAGATCGGCGGCGATGATCATGGTCAGCCATCCACCGGGGGCAAGACGGCGCATTCCGGCGGCAACCCATGTCGTGATGGGGGTGGCCACCTGCAGGGCGGCGGCGCGCCCGGCATCGGGCGATGGCGTGCCACCGGGCGGATAGTAGGGCGGGTTGGACATCACATGGTCGAAATCAATGCGCAGATCGCGGGGGATGGCGGCAACATCGCCTGTAACCACATGCATCGCCACAGCATTGCGTGCGGCGTTGCGACGGGCGAGATCGGCATAGTCCGGCTGCACCTCCAGCCCCGCATGCACCAGCCCCGGCACGCGCGCGGCAAGGCACAGTGACGCGGCCCCTGCCCCGCAACCAAGGTCAAGCACACGCTGCCCGGCCCGCGCGTCAACACAGGCGGCCAGCAGAACAGGATCGGTGGCCGCCCG
Source organism: Rhodobacterales bacterium (assembly GCA_031396505.1). Lineage (GTDB taxonomy): Bacteria > Pseudomonadota > Alphaproteobacteria > Rhodobacterales > Rhodobacteraceae > JAAFHS01. The sequence goes on along the minus strand of JANNKX010000388.1, from coordinate 6,925 downwards.
GTACCCGCGACGCGGTTGCCACAATTGCAACCGCCCGCACAGAAACGCATCATCCGTCAGGTCGGCATCGGCAAACACCTAGACCCCCGGATCAATGTCATTGTCGGTCAGCACGATCCGCGCCATGAAATGATCGCGGTCGGCCACCATCAGACGCCGTGGCAAAATACCAAGTGACCCGTCAAGGATGCTCATGTGGACGTCAAGCTCGAACACCGCTATATCCTCGCCCTGCAGCAGGGCTTTGGCAAAGGCGATCACGGTTGGGTCGGTTGTGCGCAGAAGCTCTTTCATCCGGCAAGGTTATGCGGCACTGACGGGCAAAGTCGAGAGCGTTAGGCGTGGGAATGGGATTGGACGACGTATCACAAAAGCCACATGACCGGCTGGCCACATATCTGACTGGCGACATGGGTGCCGTCAACGCGTTGATCCGTGACCGCATGGCGAGCAAGCATGCACCGCGCATTCCGCAAGTGACCGCCCATCTGGTCGAGGCGGGAGGCAAACGGCTGCGCCCGATGCTGACGCTGGCTGCGGCGCGACTGTGCGGCTATGACGGGCCGTTTCACGTTCATCTGGCCGCGACGGTTGAATTTATTCACACGGCGACCTTGCTGCATGATGATGTTGTGGACGAAAGCCACCGGCGGCGTGGCAAACCGACGGCGAACCTGTTGTGGGATAACAAGTCATCGGTGCTGGTGGGCGATTACCTGTTTGCGCGCAGTTTCCAGTTGATGGTGGAAACCGGGTCATTGCGGGTGCTGGATGTTCTTGCGGATGCGTCGGCCACGATTGCGGAAGGCGAGGTGCTGCAACTGACCGCAGCGCAGGATCTGGCAACGGACGAGGCGATTTATCTGCAAGTGGTGCGCGGTAAGACGGCGGCACTGTTTGCGGCGGCGACAGAGGTGGGCGGGATCATCGCGAAGGCACCCGAAGATCAGGTAGCCGCCTTGCGCGTTTATGGCGATGCATTGGGGATTGCGTTTCAGATTGTGGATGATCTGCTGGATTACGGCGGATCGGCGGATGCAATCGGCAAGAACACCGGTGACGATTTCCGTGAACGCAAGGTGACGCTGCCGGTGATCAAGGCGGTGGCGCTGGCCAGCGCCGAGGAGCGCGCGTTCTGGGTACGTGTGATCGAAAAGGGCGCACAGGTTGAGGGCGATCTGGCGCTGGCGATGCAGATCATGGACCGCCACGGCGCGATGACGGCAGCACGAAACGATGCGGTGATGTGGGCGGCACGGGCGCGTGAGGCGCTGTCCGTGCTGCCGGATCATCCGGTGCGGCCAATGCTGGCCGATCTTGCTGATTACGTGGTGGCGCGCCTGACCTGATATCAGGGGGCGTCGCTGGCCCCGGCAAGGCCTTGCAGGCTGTCCACCACGCGACGGGTCGCGGTATCCAGCCAGGCGCGTGCGCTGTCAACGGCGGCGACATAGCCATCGAGGGCCGGCCTGGCGGCGGGTATCTGTTCGGCAATGCGCGGGGCCATCACGTACATTGCGACCACGGCCACCGCCAGCAGCACCATCAGAACAAAGCCACTGCGAAACCCGGTGCGCGGGCGGGGACGTTGCACGATTTCGAATGTTTCACCATCGCTGTCAATCGCGACATCGCCGGGCCGCAATGACGAGTTGATTTCTTCGATGTCGGGCAGCATTTCACGCCGGCTTAGCTCGCGTTTGACTTCAGGTTCCGCATCGGGATCTTCGCCTTTCATGCGGGCGATGTGGCGCGCAGAAGCCGCCATCGGGGCCGCGGCAGCGGCATCATCAATGCCAAGGTCTGTTTGGGTTTCAATTGGGGCTTCGGCTTCCAGCCGTCGGGCGATCATTTCGCGTTCGGCCTCTTCGCGCAGCACATTCAGCACGGCCTCGTCGATCTGGCGGGCTTGTGGCAAGGCATCGGGCACGACATCAGCAACGGCGGTTTCCGGTACGGCCGCCGCCGCAACAGCCACACTTTCGCTTTGCGGCGCATCGTGCAGCGCGGCCTCGGCGGCCTGTTCGGCTTCGACCTCGGGGTGGGCCTGAAACCAGCCGTGGCCGCAGCTTGAACACTGCACATCGCGACCTGCCACGGGAATGGCTGCATCATCAACTTCGTATTGTGCATCACAGTTTGGGCAAATCAGCCGCATACGTCCCGCCCTTGCAGACAAAAATCGCGCAACGCCACATTTCTTGTTGCTGTTCTAGCGGCTTATCTCGCGTTCTGGAAGCCTTTGTCGTTAACGTCTCCATCAACACGGATTGAAACCCGCTGTGCCTTGGGCAATTCTGCCACAAACGGCGTGACAAAAGGGTAGTGCGGGCAGTGATTTCGTTCGAGAATGTGGCCTATAGCTATGGCGGGGGGGAATTGCTGTCGGAAATTTCGCTGCGATTGGCGCCGGGGTCATTTCATTTTCTGACCGGGCCATCTGGGGCGGGAAAATCCACGTTTCTGAAGTTGTGTTATGCAGAACTCTTCCCGACGGAAGGCAAGGTGACGCTGTTTGACCGTGATGTCTTGGGATTGAAACGCGACGAAGTGGCCCTGACGCGCCGCAGGATTGGGGTTGTGCATCAAGACTGCCAGTTCCTTGACCATCTGCCATTGGCAACGAATGTCACCTTGCCGTTGACGGTTGCGGGGCGCGGGACGCCGGTAAAAGATCTGACGGACCTGCTGTCGTGGGTGGGGCTGGCACCCATGGCCGATGCGCTGCCACCGTCGCTGTCTGGGGGTGAACGGCAACGGGCGGCAGTGGCGCGGGCGGTGATCATGGACCCGGACGTGATCCTTGCGGATGAGCCGACGGGCAATCTGGACTGGGAGATGTCGTTGCGCCTGCTGACGTTGTTGGTCGAGCTTAACAAGATGGGCAAGACGATCCTGATCGCCACGCATGACATGAACCTGATCCGACAAGCCAAGGCACTTGTCGCAGCACGCGTTTTGCGGATCAAGGACAGGCGCATTCAATTGGCGGGTGCAGATTTATGAGCCTGCTGGATCTGTTGAAAACCGATCGGCACAGTGACCGCGTCGTGCCGCCATCGGGGTATACGGCGACGCTGACCAGTTTCACGGCCGGGGCGATGGCATTTCTGGCAGTGTTCGCGATTGCGCTGTCACTCGCAGCGGGGCGGTTGGCCGAACGATGGTCGGCGGGGTTGACAAACACGGCCACGATCCGGATTTCAGCGCCGGCTGATCAGATCGGGTTGCAGACGCAGGCCGTGCTTGACCTGCTGGCGCAGACACCGGGCATTGCAACGGCCCGGGCCCTGACGGATGCGGAAGAACGCGCGTTGCTGGCCCCGTGGTTCGGGCCGGACCTGCCGCTGGATGCATTGGCCCTGCCAAGGCTGATCGAGGTGACCGAGGACGGCACGGGTTATGACGGCGAAGGGTTGCGACAACGCCTTGCGGCCGAGGCACCGGGTGCCTTGCTGGATGATCACACACGCTGGCGCGCGCCGCTGGCGGTTGCGGCGGAACGCTTGCGGTTGTTGGGTATTTTATCGATTGCGCTGATTATGGGGGCGATGGCCGCGATGATTGCGCTTGCGGCCAATGCGGCACTTGCGGCCAATGCGCAGGTGATCCGGGTTTTGCGGTTGGTCGGGGCCAAAGACAGCTATATCGCGCGGGCGTTCGTGCGGCGGTTTACCATTCGGGCGCTGGTGGGGGCGAGTGTCGGGGCACTGGCTGGGTTGATCGGGGTGGCACTATTGCCAGCAACCGATGCCGCCGGGGCGTTCATGACCGGACTTGGGTTTCAGGGTGTCGGTTGGTTATGGCCCTTCGTGCTGCCACCGACGGCGGCGGTCATTGCATTTGTGGCAACGCGCATGGCGGCGATGCGCCGTTTAAGGACACTGACATGAGATCTTGGTTGCAATGGCCGTTATCGGTGATTTTCATCGTGCAGATGTATCTGGCCATGGCGGTGATCGGACTGGTCTGGGCACCCTGGGCGATGTTCAGCAGGGCGGGGGCCTATTCAGCTTGCAAAAGCTTTAGCCGCTGGGTGTTCTTCACGCTGCGGGTGCTGTGCGGGCTGCGCTGCGAGGTGCGGGGCACGCCACCGCAAGGCGAAGTGGTGGTGGCGGCCAAACACCAAAGCTTTCTCGATATCATGATGATCTTTACGGCGGTGCCGCAGGGCAAGTTCATCATGAAGCGGGAATTGATGTATTCTCCGATCCTTGGGCAATATGCGATGCGGCTGGGATGCGTGTTCGTCAACCGGGGCAAGCGCGGACAGGCGATTGCCAAGATGAAAGAGGATGTGGCCCGCGGGGCGACCCATCCGGGGCAGATCATCATCTATCCGCAAGGCACGCGCGTGGCACCGGGTGCAAAGCTGGCCTACAAGGTCGGGACCGGGCTTTTGTATGAACAGCTTGGCCAGCCTTGCGTGCCGGTAGGCACGAATGTCGGGATATTCTGGCCCAAGCGGGGTCTGCTGCGCCATCCGGGGCTGGCGGTGGTGGAGTTTTTGCCTGCGATTGAACCGGGGTTGCCCGTGCCGCAATTCATGGCGCGGCTGGAAGCGGAGGTCGAGGGCGCATCGAATGCGTTGATGGCCGAGGCGGGGTTCAGGGGATAAGCGATGGCCACATCACCGCAAACCATTGCGCACCTGCTGGATACCCTGCCTGACGCGGTCACGGCGCGGGCGATGTTTGGTGAATATGCGCTGTATCTGGATGGTCGGGTGGTGGCGCTGGTTTGCGATGACAGGCTGTTTGTGAAACCGACCAAAGGGGCGGTGGCACTGTTGCCAGATTGCGATCTGGGCCGACCTTATCCGGGGGCCAAGCCACATCTTATGATTGATGCTGCACTGGATGATATGGACCTGATGGCGCGGCTGTTTCGTCAGGTCGCAGCAGAGGTGCCGGCGCCGAAACCGAAGAAGAAGTAGAACGCACTCACCGTCGTTCGGATAAGTTTCAAGGGATGGTAATGGGTTACCGAATTTTTCGGCTGCGGCGTTTGTTGATTATCTGCATGATGCTGGTTTTGACGGGCCTTGCGGCGGGGACGTGGATTGCGGGCTTTGACGGGCCTTTGGCGCAACCGGCTGCGCTGGTTGGGTTATTCGTCGTGTTTGCCACCGCACTGATGGCGATGACGCTGCGCTGGCCGCATGATGTGGGCGGAACGCTGACATATGCGGTTGGCACGGGCGTGATACTGGCAATGGTGATCCCGTTCAGCATCTATATGACGGCAACGGACGATCGGCAGGGGTTGGGCATTGTTCTGGTAGTCATGTTCGGCCCGCTGATCTGGCTGTTGGGTGCACCGCTGATCGGGGCTGCAGTGTTATTCCCGCTGGACCGGATTGTGCGGCGCAACTATACCAGCACATCGCAGCATTACGTGCCGATGCCCCTTGATGTTGCGCGGGCACGGTTTTCGTTCGAACCGGACAAGCAATCCTTGCTGGCGACCACAGGCCCGGTGGGGTGGGACGGGTTTTGGGAAGAACGGAGCATGGGCAGGGCACCGGATCCGAACAACGGTGCCATCGTAGATGTTACAACGATCACGCGGGTGAAGGAATTGGATGAGGGGGACCTGTCGCAATCCGTGATGGCTGTGCCACAGCGGGCGGTGGATGCAGATCCGGGCTCGCCCACCAGTTTTGTGATCCATATTACCTTTTCGCTGGATGGAACAGGCACGCAGATGACACGCACTACAAATATGGACCGGGTGTCGCAGGGGCGACTGGTGACGGCATGGCTGGGCGACAAGATGGCCGATCTGGTAATGGCGGAATGCGATGCGCATGCAGGCCGTCCGCCGCGCGCGTTGGTTTACCTGCCGATGGACAGTATCTGGACAGCGATGCAACGCTTTTTTCGGTGGGACGACAGACCCCTGCTCTAAGCGGCTCAAGCAAGTTTCAGGGTGATGATGCCGGATATGATAAGGCCGATGCCGAGGATGCGCATCGCGTTGACGGGTTCGTTGAACAGGAACACGGCGGCAATCGCCGTGCCAACGGCCCCGATGCCCACCCAGACGGCATAGGCGGTGCCGACCGGCAGGTCTTTCATGGCAAGCGAGAGTATCCAGAAGCTTGCCACTGCGCCAATCACTGTCAGGACAGATGGCAGGGGTTTCGAAAAACCGTCAGAGTATTTCAGGCCAAGGGCCCAGCCCGTTTCCATCAGCCCGGCGATAACGACAAGAACCCACGGGTTCATGCAGCAAGGCCCTTTGACCCCATTTCCAGGTACTTGGTCCTGCGATCCTTGATCAAGGCATCAGGTTTCTTACCCGACAGTTCCTTCAGCATGGTTTCAATCGCCTTGCCCACGGCATCAATCGTGTCCTTGCGGCCACGCTGTGCGCCGCCCATCGGTTCCTTGATGATCCGGTCGATCACGCCCAGCTTTTGCAGATCTTGTGCCGTCAGCCGCAACGCCGCGGCCGCCTCGCGCATTTTCTCGGCGTCTTTCCACAGGATCGATGCACAGCCTTCGGGGCTGATGACGGAATAGACCGAATGTTCCAGCATCGCCACGCGGTTGGCCGTGGCGAATGCGACAGCACCACCCGACCCGCCTTCGCCCACGATCACCGAAATCAGCGGGACGCCGATTTCGAGACATTTTGCGGTGGATGATGCAATCGCCTCGGCCTGACCGCGTTCCTCGGCCCCTTTGCCGGGATAGGCGCCGGGAGTATCGACCAGCGTGATGACGGGAATGTTGAACCGGTGCGCAAGATCCATCAGACGGATCGCCTTGCGATACCCTTCTGGCCGCGCCATGCCAAAATTGCGTTCGATGCGCGATTTGGTGTCATGGCCCTTTTCATGACCGATCACCATCACAGGTGTGTCGTTGAACCGGGCAAGGCCACCCATGACGGCGTGATCTTCGGCAAAGTTGCGGTC
>JANNKX010000385.1:0-1860 GCA_031396505.1 Rhodobacterales bacterium | reverse complement strand
CTTCAGGTACACGCAGGTCAGAATGGTAAAGACATAGGCCTGAATGCCGGCAACCAGCATCTCCAGCCCATAGATTGCAACGATTGCCGCGATCGACACAGGCGCAATCGCCGCAATCGCGGCAAAGCCCGCAAACACCTTGATCACCGCATGGCCCGCCATGATATTGCCCGCCAGACGAATGGAATGGCTGACCGGGCGCACAAAGTACGAAATCACCTCAATCAGCGCGATCACCGGGCGCAGCACCAAAGGCGCATCCTTCATCCAGAACAGGCCCAGAAACGACACGCCATGCTTGATGAACCCCAACAGTGTCACCGCGATGAACACGCCAAAGCCCAACACCGCCGTCACCGCGATATGCGATGTCGGCGTAAACGCCAGCGGCAGCAGGCCAAGATAATTGGTGAACAGGATGAACACGAACAATGTGAAGATGTAGGGGAAGTATTTCGCCCCGTCATGGCCCGTCACATCCTCGACCATCTTGTAGACAAAGCCGTACATCATCTCGGCGACGGACTGCACGCGCCCCGGCACGATGTCGCGCCCGCGCGTGCCCATCACAAACAGCGCGATCACGCAGACCACGGCAATGCCCATCCACAGGGTCACGTTGGTGGGCGTGTACCATTCAATCGGCCCTTCGCCGAACAACGGCTTGACGATGAACTGGTCCAGAGGGTGGAATACCAGCCCGCCGTCGCTCTCTGCTTCACCTGCCATCTGCCTCATCCCCATTCTCGGCGGCGTCCTGCGCCAACCGTCGCATCTCAACTTCGCGGGCTGACCGCAGCATCGTCTTGATGCCCGCCGCGAACCCCAGCCCGATGAACAGCACCAGAAACAGCGGCAGGGTGCCAAACAGCACGTCCAACCCGTATCCGATGCCAAACCCGATCCCGAGACCGGCCACCAGTTCGATCACCATCCGCCAGGCAAGCTGTGCCTGCGAATAATCCTTCTTCATATGGGCTTCGGGTGCTGCCACCCCCTTCGCCGCCGCAATTCGCCGTTCCAGCGCAACAAGTCGCGCGCGATCGGGCTCATCCGGCATGGCGAAAACCCCCTTCCGAAGTTGCCGCAACCTAGGGTCCGCGCGCACCCAAGTCAACCCGCCAGATGTGCAGTCAGCCCTTTGTTTTCATGAAACTTTTTAATCACGCCACGCGTGTCATCCGCCCCATGACCCGCATCCTCATATTCAACCATCTGGTTGACGATTGCGCGTGGTCCTTCCATGGTCACGCCATGGCCCTCTCGCTTGACACCACCTTCGCCGCCCTTGCCGACCCGACGCGCCGGGCAATCCTGACCATGCTTTTGGAAGATGACATGGCCGTCACCGATGTGGCGCACCCCTTCCAGATGTCGCTCGCAGCGATCTCCAAACACCTGACCGTGCTGGCTGAGGCAGGCCTCATCACCCGCGAACGGCGCGGTCGCGTGATCTGGTGCAAACTGGAACCGGACGCCCTGCGCACGGCCTCGGTCTGGATGCAGGGCTTCGGGCAATTCGACCCCGTCGATCTTGACGATTTCGAACGCTTCCTCGCGGTGGAATTGGCCCCTGCGGATGATGAAACCGTCGCGCAGGAAGTGTTACCAAATCCTTAAAAAGTGCAGGTTTCGAAATCCTAGGCGACTGTTTTTATTACAAAATACTGAAAATTGACAGCCGTCAATTCTGCCCCATTTTCTGTCCGAAATATCCTCCGGGGCTGGGGCGCGACCCGCGCCGAGGGGGGGGTGAGCCCCCCCTACGTCGCCGCAAACCACCCGGCATACATCTCGCGCAAGACCTTCTTCTGCACCTTGCCCATCGCATTGCGCGGCAGCGCCGCCACCACCACCCCC
>JANNKX010000297.1:0-7186 GCA_031396505.1 Rhodobacterales bacterium | reverse complement strand
CTGGCAGATCAGGCGGGTGTTTTTGTTGACGAGGACTGACATTCATTCTTCCTTGTTCTGTAGAACACTAGCGAATTTTCGGCTAATCTGGTCGAATTTTACACTGGAGTGTCGCATCATTTTGCCACGACATTTATTGAAATGGTCATGATCGTGCCGGGAAGGTCGCTGCCCGTGGGTTCGATCTTTAATTTGTTGGACTCAGCCGCTGAAAATCTGATCTTGGCCGTAAAAGCTGGCTGATCAATGTCTATTTCGGCTCTGAATTCAGTGATCGCTCCGTTTTCGTCCGTCTTCGAAATCGTCCAATTTGGCTGCTGCCGCAGATTAAATTCGATAGCGGCCGGGGATGCCACCATCGCCACATGCGCGACGGGAACGTGAGCAAACATCAGTCCAGTGGAAATTCGCTCTTGGATCGCACTGACATTTTCTTTGATGTTCGATGCAAAGGCGACGCCGTCCGGAAAAGTAGTGATTGTGAAATCTGGGTCAGCATTCAAAGAGCGAACAAAAGTGTTGTAGGTAATCGCGTGATAAAGCGTGCGTTGAATGACCTGGCTGATGTAGGCATTGCTGGCCCTGTGTGACATCGCGTCACGATCTGCGAAACGAGAATCAACTTTTGACGCCAAATTGGCGAACCACAGATCGGCTTCGACCGGGGTCATCTTTTTTTTGCGAAGCCATCTGAACATTGTAGTTACCCCCGCACCGCCTTCACGATCTTCTGTGCGGCATCCGACAGATCATCCGCCGCAATGACGTTGAGCCCCGATTTGCGGATGATGTCCTTGCCCAGTTCCACATTCGTCCCCTCAAGCCGCACCACCAGCGGCACTTTCAGGCCGACCTCTTTCACCGCCGCGATCACGCCTTCGGCGATGATGTCACAGCGCATGATGCCGCCAAAGATGTTGACGAGGATGCCCTTCACCTGCGGGTCAGAGGTGATAATCTTGAACGCCTCGGTCACCTTTTCTTTGGTCGCCCCACCGCCCACGTCAAGGAAGTTGGCGGGCTCCGCCCCGTACAGCTTGATGATGTCCATCGTGGCCATCGCGAGCCCTGCACCGTTCACCATGCAGCCAATCTCGCCGTCCAGCGCGATATAATTCAGATCGAATTTCGATGCCGCCAGTTCTTTCGGGTCTTCTTCCGTCTCGTCCCTCAGGGCCGCGATATCGGGGTGGCGATACATCGCGTTGCCATCAAAGCTCATCTTCGCGTCAAGCAGTTTCAGGTTGCCATCCTTCAGCACGACGAACGGGTTGATCTCCAGCATCTCCATGTCTTTTTCGACGAACATCTTGTACAGGCTGCGCACGATACCTGTGCATTGTTTGACCTGATTGCCCTCAAGACCAAGCGCAAAGGCAACACGGCGGCCATGGAAATCGGAAAAGCCGGACGCCGGGTCCACATCGAATGTCACGATCTTTTCGGGCGTGTCATGGGCCACATCCTCGATGTTCATTCCGCCTTCGGTGGAGGCGACGAATGAAATGCGGCTGGTTTGCCGGTCGATCAGGATCGCCAGATACAATTCGCGCGCGATATCGCTGCCGTCTTCGATGTAGATGCGGTTGACCTGCTTGCCCGCCTCGCCCGTCTGGATCGTCACCAGTGTGCGGCCCAGCATCTGGCGCGCGAATTCTGCCGCCTCGCCCACCGAATGGGCCAGACGCACGCCGCCCTTTTCGCCCGCCTCCGGTTCCTTGAACCGCCCCTTGCCACGCCCGCCTGCATGGATCTGTGATTTCACCACCCACAGCGGGCCGTCCAGTTCGCCCGCTGCGGCCTTTGCCTCTTCGGCGCGCGTCACCACGCGGCCATCGGACACCGGGATACCATAGCTGCGCAGCAAGGCTTTGGCCTGATATTCATGGATGTTCATCGCGCAGCCCCATACAAGGATGATTTCCGCAGTTGATGGCACATCAATCTGCCTAAGCAAAATGCGAAGTCGTGAAAATGTGCGATTGTGAAACAGAAAGTGGCGTTTGTGATCACACGTAAAAAAGGTGTGATCACAATACGGTTGCGCCTGCGCATGAATAGGTGTTGCCGCAGCAAAACGGCGGTGTGGCGCGTCGCTCTGATCGGAAGATGTCACCAACATCTGTGGGGCGTCGGTATGCGCAATAATGTGATTGGTCTGGCGCACGGCGCGTGATTACAGTTTTGCAACGCGCTGACCGGACCAAGACCAAGGACTACAAACATGCGAATGACCCTATGGCTGGCGGCCCTTTGCATCAGCCCAACCCTGTGTCGTGCAGACGCGGTCAGCTTTGTCGCCGGGGACGGTGTGACGGTCCATGCCGATTATCGCGGCGACGGCAAGGGTCCTGTGATCATCCTGTTTCATCAGGCGGGGTCGAACCTGCATGAATATGACCCTGTTGCACCGGAACTGAATGCGGCGGGATACGACACGCTGGCAGTTGATCAACGGTCCGGCGGAACGGCCTATGGTGCGGCCAATCAGACTGCCGCCGCAGCAACCGGCGATTACCTTGCAGCCTACGCCGATCTTGAGGCGGCGCTGGCATGGGCCGGGGCGCGACAAGGCGCGGCGATCATCTGGGGATCAAGCTACTCGGCAGGGTTGGTGTTCGTTCTGGCGGCCGATCATCCCGATGACGTCGATGCCGTTCTGGCGTTTTCACCCGGTGAATACTTTGCCGACGCGACACTTGTGCGGGATGCCGCTGCGCGGGTCGTGCAACCGGTCTTCGTATCATCAGCCAGCGACGCGGGCGAAATCGCCGCTGCAAGCGCAATCGTGGCAAAGGTCGCGGGTCCTGCGACACAGCTGATACCGCAACACGCGACGCATGGTTCTGGCGCATTGCGTGACGATCAAAACCCGGATGGCGCGGCAGAAATACGGGCGGCGGTATCGGATTTTCTGGCGATGCAGCGCTGAACGCAAAAGGCCACAAGGACCCTGTCCCTGTGGCCCGGATGCGCCAGCGTGTGGCGTCTGACCCTGGTTCAGCCGATCAGACGCAACACGCGGGTATTCACAGGTGATCCGCTGTCACGAAAGAAACGGATCAGGCAAGCGAGGGGTCAATCGCCTTGCATGCCGCAACCAGACCTTTGACCGCCTCGACCGATTTGTCGAACATCGCCTGTTCGGGTTTGGTCATCTTGATATCCAGAATACGTTCAACCCCGCCGGCACCGATCACCACCGGCACGCCGACATACATCCCATCAAGACCGAACACGCCCTTGGCATAGGCCGCCACCGGCAACACGCGTTTTTGGTCTTTCAGATAGGCCTCGGCCATTTCGATTGCCGCCGTTGCGGGCGCATAAAACGCCGATCCGGTTTTTAAAAGGCCCACGATTTCGGCCCCGCCATCGCGCGTGCGCTGCACAATTGCATCCAGTTTTTCCTGCGTGGTCCAGCCCATGGCCACCAGATCGGGCAGCGGCACGCCTGCCACGGTGGAATAGCGCACCAAAGGCACCATCGTATCGCCATGCCCGCCCAGCACAAAGGCCGTGACATCGCGCATCGACACGCCGAATTCCACGCTGAGGAAATGCCGGAAACGTGCCGAATCCAGCACGCCCGCCATGCCGACGACGCGGTTGTGCGGCAGGCCGGAAAATTCGCGCAAGGCCCAGACCATCGCGTCCAGCGGGTTGGTGATGCAGATCACAAAGGCATTGGGGCAGTGCTTCTTGATGCCCTCGCCCACCGCTTTCATCACTTTCAGGTTGATGCCCAGCAGGTCATCCCGGCTCATCCCCGGTTTGCGCGGCACACCGGCGGTGACGATGCAGACATCGGCGCGGCGCAGAAAGGCATAGTCGTTGGTCCCGGTCACTTCGGCATCAAAGCCTTCTGACGGGCCCGATTGCGCGATATCCAGCGCCTTGCCCTGCGGGGTGCCTTCGGAGATGTCGAACAACACAACATCACCAAGTTCCTTGAGTGCTGCCAGATGGGCAAGCGTGCCGCCAATCTGTCCTGCGCCGATCAGTGCAATCCGGGGTCTGGCCATGTTCAGAAATCCTTCGGTCGGGTTGATTGTCGCGCATTGGCGTAGTCCTTCGCGGACCTTTACGCAAGTCCGCTGCAATGCGGCGTGATCAGGGGTGCGTTCGGCTGCGGTCAAATCGATGAACCTGTTGCGATTGACCGGGTTCACCCGATCAATCGCAACACGCAACATGACGAACGGCTTGCCTGTCTTGGATCACTGCCAGTCTGATTCAGATTGACGGTCATCCACCCAGCTCACAGACAAATGATTTGTGGTTGACGTAGCGACATGCAGTGTCGCGAATGGGGGACGTGCAGAGCAAGGCGATGATGTGCCGGATCAGGTAGATGTGCTGCGGTTGACGAGTTTGTGATTGTTTCGTCCCCCGCCGTCCGTCTGTGCGCGGATGGGTCAAAGCCTGCGACATGTCTGGCTGCCCACTGCAAATCTGCATCTTTGGTCCGCCATAGGCCAGCCCTGCGCCGCCACATGCGGGCCGGGGGCGTAGGAGCCTGACGCAAAGGGAGGGCGATCTGCCGCGGACGGCGCCGCATGCCGGGGCGCTTTTGGTGATGTCGATCACGCTGATCCGGGATGGGCTGACTTGAAAAGGGGGGCGGCCTTGGGGGGCATCGAGCCCCCGCTGCGGCCGCGTTGCCACGGAACGCCGCCCCCGTGACGGCGCAGATCTTAGGCCGGTTCACCCATGGCGGGCAATTCTTCGCTGGTGGATTCGTAGCCCTGACCACTGGCGATCATGCAGGTGGTGCCGTTGGGCAGCGTCATCAGGATGGTCCATGTGCCCGTTGCATCGGCGGCATAAACCTCCATCACCGCACCCTGTCCTGCAAGGCCGATGCCGCGCCGTGTTTCACCATATTTGTCGGTCAGATGTGCCGTTACCGTATCACGCGGCGCACATTGCGCGGCTTGCGCAAGGCTTGCCTGGGTTGCAAGGATCAGCCCGGCAAAGCCAAGCGACAGGGCAAAGAACAACTGTTGCATCATGCACCTTTCCGGGGCCGCGCTGGCCCGCCTTCTTGCCGCAGCGAAAGTGCTGCTGCATGGGCAAAGCCTGCGCGCCGCATCCGAAGAATTGGTTAACCGCGCGCGCGGATCGGTGGTGCTAGCCGCGCGTGCTGTTGCGGCGGCCGGCAATTGCGGGCAAGGTCGCACGCATCGTCATCAGCCACAGGGAACCCTTCGCCATGACATTGCTGATCCTTGGACTTGGGCTGTGGTGGGCCGCACATCTGTTCAAACGCGTGGCCCCGGATGCCCGCGCGCGATTGGGCGATCCCGGCAAGGCACTGGTCACCATCGCCTTGGTGCTGGCTGTCGTGCTGATGGTAATTGGCTATCGCGGTGGGGATTTCATCGGCGTCTGGCAGCCGCCCGCGTTTCTGACGCATGTGAATAACCTGCTGATGATCATTGCGTTTTACCTTTATGCCGCCAGCGGTGCGAAAACCTGGATCACCACGAAAATCCGCCATCCGCAATTGACCGGGTTCAAGACATGGGCGGTCGCACATCTGCTGGTGAACGGCGATCTGGCGGCGATTGTGTTGTTTGGCGGGCTGCTGGCCTGGGCCGTCGTCGAGGTGATTGTGTTGAACCGCGCCGCGCGCCACTGGATTCCGCCCGGCCCCGTGCCTGTGCGCAAGGAAATCACCACCGTGATTGCAACCCTTGTCGTTGTGGGCGTGGTGATGGGCATTCACAACTGGCTCGGCGTGCAGCCATGGGGATGACGGGGGCAGCATCGTGAAGCTGTATCGCTTTTTATCCGATGACGACACATCCGCCTTTTGCCACAAGGTGACGGCCGCGCTGAACAAGGGCTGGGTGTTGCAGGGCGATCCGACCTATGGCTTTGATGCGGCGCGCGGCGTCATGCGCTGTGGCCAGGCGGTGGTGAAAGAGGTGCCGGGAAATTACGCGCCGGAAGTGAAACTGGACGAACAGTAGGGCTTGTCAGACCATAGGTGCGGCCTGCATGATAGGGCTATTGCATCGAAAAGGACCCGTTTCATGTCAAAAGCCTTGCGCGCCGCCGTTATCGTTTGCTGTATCGCCTCGCCCGGTTGCACCCAGACCACGCCTGCTTGTGCCTTTACCGGGCCAACCGTGTTCCCCGAGCTTGAGGCCGCCAAGACCGCGTTTCTGGGTGGTGATTACGCCGGGTTCTTTGCGCTTGCCGCCGCACAGATGCCCAATGAGGATGGCGTGGCGCTGATGGCTGGTATTGCCGAGGGGGTGCCTGACGGGTTTGAAAGTTGCGCAACCGTGGTGCAGCGCGAAGATGTCGGTGGCTTGGTGCAGGAAATCACCCTGTTTCAACTGCCCGGTGGCCAAGGCCCGATCAGCCTGTATGTGCAAAGCGCGTTGATCAACGGGCAGCGCGTGATCTTGCAATTCAGCTTTGATTCCACGTTGGGCAAAGTGCTGGAAAAATTGCGTTGATCTGTGATCACAGGCGAAAAATCTGTGATCACAAGTTAAGGAAATCGACCTGAGTTGCCAGATTATGCTGCAACTGCGGCGTTGGACCGCGTGACTTGGGTGAAATATCCGCTATTAATACGAATAATACATCGATGCGAGCCCCCCGCAGTTGTCAGGAGGCGGGTTCGCCAGCGACGAAGGGAACAATCACATGGCCGAGGTCAAGCGTGTCGAACGCCCGCTGTCGCCACATTTGCAGATTTATCGCCCACAACTGACGGCCATTTCGTCGATCCTGACGCGGATCACGGGAAATGCGCTGATCGTCGGCGTGATGCTGGCGGTCTGGTGGCTGCTGGCGGCCGCCACATCGGATGGCTATTTCGATGCGGCAAATGCGGTGGCGACAAGCTGGTTTGGCGATCTGGTGTTCACCGGGTCGGCATGGGCACTGTGGTATCATTTGCTGGCGGGTGTGCGGCATCTGATTTTCGATGCGGGATACGGGCTTGATATTCCCACCGCGGAAAAGCTGGGCTGGGTCTGCGTCATAGGGTCGGTCGTGCTGACCATCCTTACCATTCTGATCGTTTAGGGGGCCTCCATGCGATACCTGACAGACCGCCAGCATCACGCCGACGATCAGCGCATTTCCCGTGATCCGCGTCAGGATCGACGAAATGGCCGTCAGTTGTGGGCGATAAATCTGCAAATGTGGCGACAGCGGGCGT
>JANNKX010000334.1:0-21836 GCA_031396505.1 Rhodobacterales bacterium | reverse complement strand
CTGCTGTCGGCGGGGCTGTTGCTGGCATCACTTGGGCTGTTGATCGTGATGCCGACGGGACTGGTGGGGGCGATGATCTTTGCCGTGGTGTTCGGCCTTGCCAGCGGGCTGACCAGCATCGTGCGCGGGACGGTCCCGCTCGCGCTGTTCGGGGCGGCGGGCTATGCGGCGCGGTTGGGTGTGTTGGCGGGGCTGCGGCTGGCCAGCAGCGCGCTGGCGCCGTTTGCCTTGGCGCTGGCCTTGGCGCATCTGGGGGCGGGGGTGACGGTCAGCCTGACGTTCGGGGTGGCGCTGGCCGCGCTGATCGCGTTGACGCAGGTGCCACGGCGTTAAAGGATCACCACGTGGGCATCACCGGCGGCAAAGCGGCGCAGCACGGCGGGGTACAGGCGATGTTCGGCCACCAGCACGCGGGCAGACAGGCTTTCGGCGGTATCAGCGGGCAGGATGGGCACGGTCGCCTGCCCAAGGATCGGGCCATCATCCAGCACAGATGTCACCTGATGCACGGTGCAGCCGCCTTCTGTATCACCGGCATCAATGGCGCGCTGATGGGTGTGCAGGCCGGGGTATTTGGGTAATAGCGACGGGTGGATGTTCAGCATGCGC
Organism: Rhodobacterales bacterium; assembly: GCA_031396505.1. Taxonomy (GTDB): domain Bacteria; phylum Pseudomonadota; class Alphaproteobacteria; order Rhodobacterales; family Rhodobacteraceae; genus JAAFHS01. Next base: position 21,227 of record JANNKX010000334.1, on the reverse strand, counting down.
CCGGCAAAGCGGTTGACAAAGCCGGGCGTCAACACGCGCATGAAGCCCGCAAGGCAGATGATATCGGGGGCGGCGGCAAGGAGCGGTTCCAGCAAGGCGGCCTCGAACGCGGCGCGGTCGCCCGCGAAGGGGCGGTGGTCAATGGCGGCGGTGGCGATGCCGCGTGCAGCGGCAAGGGTCAACCCTGCGGCGGACGGATCGTTGGAGGCCACCAGCACGCAGCGCGCGGGGTGATCACCGGTCATGCTGTCCACCAGCGCGCGCATGTTGGAGCCACCCCCGGAAATCAGGATGGCCACGCGTTTCACAGCAGGCGGCCCTGGTAGCTGACCCCCTGCCCCGGCATCACATGGCCAATGCGGGTGACGGTTTCACCTGCGGCCTGCAGAATCGTGGTAAGGGCATCCACGCGGTCGGCGGCGACCACGGCGATCATGCCGATGCCGCAGTTGAAGGTTTTCAGCAGTTCAGGTTCCGACATAGCGGCGGTTTCCGCCAGCCAGCGGAACACGGGCGGCAGGGGCCATGCCGACAGATCAATCACCGCCCCCAGATCATCGGGCAACACGCGCGGCAGATTTTCCGTAAGGCCCCCGCCGGTGATATGCGCCAGCGCATGCACACCACCGCTGCGCACCGCCGCAAGGGCGGATTTCACATACAGCCGCGTGGGCGTCAGCAGCGCCGCCCCCAGGCTGGTTTGCGCAAAGGGGGCGGGTGCATCCCAGGCAAGGCCAGCGCGTTCGACCACCTTGCGCACAAAGGAATAGCCGTTCGAATGCACCCCATCGGAGGCAAGGCCCAGCAAGACATCGCCTGCGACCACGCCAGCAGGCAGATCGGTGCCGCGTTCCATCGCCCCCACGGCAAAGCCCGCCAGATCAAAGTCGCCCTTGTGATACATGCCCGGCATCTCGGCCGTCTCGCCGCCCACCAGCGCGCAACCTGTCGCCGCGCAGGCGGCGGCGATGCCGTTGATGATACGGGTGGCTTGGGCCACATCCAGCTTGCCAGTTGCGAAATAATCAAGGAAGAACAAAGGCTCGGCACCCTGACACACAAGGTCGTTGACGCACATCGCCACCAGATCGACGCCGATCGTATCGACGTTGTCGGTATCAATCGCGATGCGCAGCTTGGTGCCCACGCCATCGGTGGCCGCCACAAGGATCGGGTCGGTATAGCCTGCCGCCTTCAGATCAAACAGCGCGCCAAACCCGCCAAGGCCCGACATCGTGCCGGGCCGCTGGGTGCGTTTCGCGGCAGGTTTGATCGCATCGACCAGCGCATTGCCCGCATCGATATCCACGCCCGCATCGGCGTATGTCAGCCCCCCGGCTTTTGTCAAATCAGAGCCCGTCATGTCATGCCCTCTTGTCGCGGTCAGGGGCGGATACACCAACACATCGCCCGCCACAACTGGATCAGGGGCCTGTCGGGCAGGTGCCGCCACACCGAATCATCGGGGCCGCAAACGTGCCGCGATCCGCAAAGACCTGCCGCGCCACAGTATCCTCGATGCTTGACAGCCCGCCCGCACCTGATAGGCAAGATGCGGCTGGGCCTGTAGCTCAACGGTTAGAGCAGGGCGCTCATAACGCCTTGGTTGGGGGTTCGAGTCCCTCCGGGCCTACCAAACCGCACGCCCTGCCCCATGGACGAAGGCGCCCCGCGCGCCCTATGATCGGGCGCATGGTTGATCTAGTGATCTTTGATTGTGACGGCGTGCTGATCGACAGCGAGGTGATCAGCGCCAATATGCTGATTGCCGAACTGGCGGGATACGGCGTGCAGATGGACATGGCGTTTGTCAGCCGCAATTTTCTGGGCCGCAGCTATCCGACCGTGCTGCGCGAGGTGCGCGATACCTTTGGCGTCACCTTGCCGGACCGGTTCGAGGCGGATTACCGCACGCGGTTGCTGGCGGCGTTTCAACGTGATCTGGCGATCATGCCGGGGGTGGCGGATGTGATTGCGGCACTGCGCGTGCCGTATTGCCTTGCCACATCATCCAGCCCCGAACGCCTGCAGCACAGCCTTGCGCTGGTGGGGCTGTCTCAGGCCTTTGCGGATCGTGCCTTTACCGCGTCGCGGGTGGCGCGCGGCAAGCCCGCGCCCGATCTGTTTTTGCTGGCGGCGTCCGAAATGGGGGCGGCGCCAGCGCGCTGTCTGGTAATCGAGGATAGTCTGACGGGCATCCGCGCAGGCCTTGCGGCGGGGATGCAGGTCTGGCGCTTTACCGGGGGCAGCCATCTGAAAGGGCTTGACCTGACGCCACCGGATGATGCCATTCCACATCGCAGCTTTGATGATTTTGCCGCGTTCGGCCGTTTGATGGGAATGCCCGCATGAAAGAATTCACCGAAACCGAGGCCACGCCGCTGGATGATGCGGCGCGTGCGGGGTGGATGTATTACGTGGCGGGCCTGACGCAGGACCAGATTGCACAGGAACTGGGTGTCAGCCGCCAGCGCGCGCAGCGCCTTGTCAGCCGCGCGATGGCCGAGGGTCTGATCCATGTGCGGCTGAACCACCGGATCAGCGCCTGCATTGATCTGGAGAACGCGCTGACCGACCGGTTCGGGCTGCTGCGGTGCCGGGTTGCGGCCAGCCTTGGGCGCAATGGTGATCCCGCACGCGCCATCGCGGCCACGGCAGCGGCCGAACTGGAGCGTTTTCTGCGCTTGCCGCAACCGCAGGTCATTGCCTTTGGTACCGGGCGGGCACTGCGCGCGATGGCCGAACAGTTCACGCCGACAGGGTCGGTGCAGCATCGTATCGTGTCCTTGCTGGGCAACATCGCGCCGGACGGATCGGCCACGCTGTATGACGTGATCCGCCGCGTCGCGGAAAAGCTGATGGCACCGTATTATCCGATGCCGATCCCGGTTATTTCCGACACCGCCGAAGAGCGCGGTTTTTTCCTGCATCTGCGCCCGGTGCAGGTGGCGATTGCCTTGGCCAAACAGGCGGACGTCACCTTCGTCGGTATCGGCCAGATGGGGGCAGATGCGCCGCTCGTGCTGGATGGTTTTGTGTCCAAGGATGTGATGGCCGAATTGCAGGCCCTGGGGGCCGCTGGCGAAATCGCAAGCTGGGTGTTTGATCGCGAAGGCCGCTATATCGACTCGCCCCGCAATGCGCTTGTCGGTTCTGTCAGGGTGGAACCGGGACGCGCGCAACCGGTGATCGCGGTGGCCGCCGGGGCCAGCAAGGTTGACGCGATCCGCGCCGCGATGTTGGGGCATATCGTCAATGGCCTTGTCACGGATGAGGACACCGCGGCGGCCTTGCTGCGCTGAAATCAGCCGGTCAGACGCGCCCATTGCATCATTCGCAGGCGCCTTGCGAATTTCATTTGACGAATCTGTGCCGAGTATGAGTATTTGCTCATAAGGCGATTAAATGCTCATATTCGCTGATTCAGGGAGGACGACATGAAATTGACAACCCGCGCGCTGCTGGGCGCGACGGCGCTGATGACCCTATGTGGGGTTGCATGGGCCGAAACCACGATCACTGTGGCCACCGTGAACAACGGCGACATGATCCGTATGCAAGGACTGATGGACGACTTCTATGTCAAGCACCCCGACATCAAGGTCGAATGGGTTACGCTGGAAGAAAACGTCCTGCGCCAGAACATTACCAACGACATCGCCACGGGTGGTGGTCAGTATGACGTGATGACGATCGGCACCTATGAAGTTCCGATCTGGGCAAAGCTGGGCTGGCTGGTGTCGCTGGATGACCTGCCTGCAACGTATGACGTGGACGATCTGCTGCCACCGATCCGCGCGGGCCTTTCCCTTGACGGCACGCTGTTTGCGGCACCGTTCTATGGCGAATCTTCCTTCGTCAACTATCGCACCGACCTTGCCGAAAAGGCAGGCGTGACGATCCCGGCAGAACCGACATGGGACGATATCAAGGCCGCTGCTGCCGCGATGCACGACCCCGACAATGGCGTCTACGGCATCTGCCTGCGCGGCAAGGCGGGCTGGGGCGAGAATATGGCGTTCCTGACCACGATGGCGAACTCTTATGGTGCACGCTGGTTTGATGAAAACTGGACGCCACAGTTTGACAGCCCGGAATGGAAAGCGGTTCTGACCGACTATGTTGAGATCCTGACAAAATACGGCCCGCCCGGTGCGTCGAACAACGGCTACAACGAAAACCTGACCCTGTCGCTGCAAGGCAAATGCGCCATCCGCATGGACGCCACGGTGTCGGCATCATCCTTGCTGGACCCGGCGCAGACCGAATTCGGGCCGAACGTGGGCTTTACGCTGGCCCCCGATGCGGGCTTTGGCAAACGTGCCAACTGGCTGTGGGCATGGTCTTTGGCCATCCCGTCGTCATCGGACGCACCAGATGCCGCCAAGACATTCGTCGACTGGGCCACGAACAAGGACTATCTGGCGCTGGTGGCAAGCAAAGAAGGCTGGGCAAACGTTCCTCCGGGCACGCGCACCTCGCTGTATGCGAACGCCGAATATGCGGCACTGCCTTTCGCCCAGATGACGATCGACAGCATCAACGCCGCCGATCCGACCAATCCGACCGTGCAACCGGTGCCTTATACCGGTGTGCAGTTTGTAGCGATCCCCGAGTTTGCGGGCATCGGGACGAGCGTTGGTGAAATCTTCTCGGCAGCACTGGCCGGGCAGAAGACCGTGGATGAGGCCTTGGCAGAAGCCCAGACCTTTGTCACCGACGAGATGACCTCTGCCGGCTACATCAAGTAACCAGTAAACCTTGGTCGCCTATCGGGGACCGGCCCTTTACCGGGCTGGTCCCCACTTTCGATGCCAGATATCGTTGTGCGTCGCCCGTTTTTCCCATCCGTTCACGCACTGCCTGCCCGTTCGCGCCGTATCAGGGAGAGCGCCCCCATGTCCACGACAAGCACCCGCGCGGCCGCCCGCCTGATGGTGGCACCATCCGTCATCCTGCTGTTCATCTGGATGATCGTGCCGCTGGCGATGACACTGTATTTCTCATTCCGGCTGTACCGGCTGTTGTCGCCCGACCGCACGGGTTGGGTTGGTTTCAACAACTACGCATGGTTCCTGAATTCGCCTGATTTCTGGACCGCGATCATCAACACCCTGCTATTGGTCGGGGGTGTGCTGATCATCACCGTCGTGTTGGGCATCCTGATCGCCATTCTGATCGATCAGCCGATCTGGGGGCAAGGGCCACTGCGCATTCTGGTGATCTCGCCGTTTTTCGTGATGCCGCCCGTCGCTGCGTCGATCTGGGAAAACCTGTTCATGCACCCGCAGAACGGCCTTCTGGCGGCGGCAGCACAGGGGTTTGGGTATCAGCCGATCCTGTTTCTGGAATCCTACCCGATGGCGTCCGTGATCTTTATCGTCGCCTGGGAATGGCTGCCCTTTGCCACGCTGATCCTGCTGACCGCGCTGCAATCCATGTCATCCGAACAGATGGAAGCGGCTGAAATGGATGGCGCATCGGCATTTTCGCGCTTTCGTTATCTGGTCCTGCCGCACCTTAGCCGCGCGATCACCGTGGTGATCCTGATCCAGACGATTTTCCTGCTGGGCATCTTTGGCGAGATTTTCACCACCACCCAAGGCGGGCCGGGATCAGCGTCCACCACGCTGCCCTACATGATCTACAAACAGGCGTTGATTGCCAAAGACATCGGCCGTGCCGCTGCCGGGGGGCTGATTGCCGTCATCCTTGCCAACATCGTTGCCATCTTTCTGATGCGTGGCATCGGCAAGCATCTGGACGCCTGAGGGGGGATTTGAACCATGGCCCGCGCTGTCACCACGCAAACCAAGATCGCCTACACCATTGCCGCCTGGGCCGTGGGTCTGCTGATCTTCTTCCCCGTCCTGTGGACAATCCTGACCAGTTTCAAGACCGAGGCGAGTGCTGTCGCCTCACCACCCGAATTTCTGGGCGCGGACTGGACGCTGGAAAACTATGCCGAGGTCTGGCAGCGGTCAGACTACCCCCGGTTCTTCTGGAACTCGGTTGTGATCTCGCTTGGCTCGACCCTGCTCGGCCTTGCCATCGCGATCCCTGCCGCGTGGTCCATGGCGTTCGTGCCGGGCAAGCGCACCAAGGACCTGCTGATGTGGATGCTGTCCACCAAGATGATGCCTGCCGTCGGCGTGCTGATCCCGATGTATCTTATCTTTCAGCGCACCGGGTTGTTTGACACCCACATCGGTCTGATCCTGGCACTGATGTTGATGAACCTGCCCATCATCATCTGGATGCTTTACACCTATTTCAAGGAAATCCCGTCCGAGATCCTTGAGGCCGCCCGCATGGACGGCGCGTCCTTGCGCAACGAAATCATCTATGTGCTGACCCCGATGGCCATTCCCGGCATCGCCTCGACCATGCTCTTGAACATCATCCTTGCATGGAACGAGGCGTTCTGGACGATCACGCTGACCACGGTTAACGCAGCCCCCCTTTCAGCCTTCATCGCCAGCTTTTCGGCCCCGCAGGGCCTGTTTTACGCAAAACTCAGTGCCGCCAGCACGATGGCCATCGCACCGATCCTGATCGTCGGCTGGTTCAGCCAGAAACAATTGGTCCGCGGCCTGACGTTCGGCGCGGTGAAGTGAGGGAAACATGGGCCAGATCACGCTGAAAGCTGTTCGAAAATCCTTTGGCGAGGTGCATGTCATTCCGGGCGTGGATCTTGACATAAAGGATGGCGAATTCGTTGTCTTTGTCGGGCCATCAGGCTGCGGCAAATCCACCCTGCTGCGCCTGATTGCGGGGCTGGAGGATACCAGCAGCGGCACCATCGAAATCGATGGCCGCGATGCCACCGCCCTGCCCCCGGCCAAGCGCGGCCTTGCGATGGTGTTCCAATCCTATGCGCTTTATCCGCATATGACCGTGCGCAAGAACATCGCCTTTCCACTGAAAATGGCCGGAATGTCCGAGGCGGACCAGACAAAGAAGATCGAGGCGGCGGCAGCGGTTCTGAACCTGTCAGGCTACCTTGACCGCAAGCCCGGTCAGTTGTCGGGCGGTCAACGTCAGCGTGTTGCCATTGGCCGCGCCATCGTCCGCGAACCGGCGGCCTTTCTGTTTGACGAGCCGTTGTCAAACCTTGATGCGGCACTCCGGGTCAACATGCGGCAGGAAATCAGCGAACTGCACCAATCCCTGAAAACCACGATGATCTATGTCACCCATGATCAGGTCGAGGCGATGACGATGGCCGACAAGATCGTCGTGCTGAACGCGGGGCGGATCGAACAGGTGGGCAGCCCGCTGGAGCTGTATAACAACCCGACGAATACCTTTGTCGCAGGCTTTATCGGCAGCCCGAAGATGAACCTGATCGCCGGGCCCGAGGCTGCAAAACACGGCGCCACAACGATTGGTATCCGGCCCGAACATGTCGCGGTTGGCGCGGGTCCGTGGGCGGGGCGCGTGATGCTGGCCGAACATCTGGGGTCGGATACCTTTCTCAAGGTTGATGCGGGCGATCTGGGCATTCTGACCGTGCGTGCGCCGGGCGAGGTGCATGTGGGCCATGGCGATCAGATCAGCTTTGGCCCGCAAGCGGCCAAGATCCACCGCTTTGGTGCCGACGGAAAGGCGATGGCATGAGACTGGCTGGCAAATCCGCGCTGATCACCGGGGCCGCGCGTGGCATCGGGCTGGAATTTGCGCGCGCTTATATTGCTGAAGGCGCGCAGGTGGCGTTGGCCGATAACAACGCCGATGCTTTGGCGGGGGCCGTCGCGGACCTGGGTCCGCAGGCCCGTGCCGTGCAGATGGATGTGACCGATCAGGCCAGCATTGATGCAGCCATTGCATCGGCCGTGGCCCAGATGGGCCGCCTTGATATTCTGGTCAATAACGCCGCGCTGTTTGACGCCTGCCCCGTCACCGACATCACCCGTGCCAACTATGACAGACTTTTCGCCGTCAACGTCGCAGGCACGCTGTTTTCCCTACAGGCGGCGGCAAAACAGATGATCGCGCAAGGCGATGGCGGCAAGATCATCAACATGGCCTCGCAGGCGGGACGCCGGGGCGAAAGCCTTGTCGCGGTCTATTGCGCCACCAAAGCCGCCGTCATCAGCCTGACGCAAAGCGCGGGCCTGAACCTGATTGCGCATGGCATCAACGTCAACGCCATCGCCCCCGGTGTGGTCGACGGCGCACATTGGGATCACGTCGATGCGCTGTTTGCCAAACACGAAGGCCGCCCCTTGGGTGAAAAGAAACGCCTTGTCGGCGATGGCGTCCCTTTTGGCCGCATGGGCACCGCCGCCGACCTGATCCCGATGGCCATCTTCCTCGCCTGCGCTGACAGCGATTACTGCGTCGGCCAGACTTACGGCGTCGATGGTGGCAACTGGCTCGCATGATGAACAAAGGGACCCGCATGACCGTGACGCAGCCCGCCTATGACCGCAACGCATTGACCCCCGGCATCGTGCATATCGGCTTGGGCAATTTCCACCGTGCGCATATGGCCGTGTATCTGGACGATCTGTTTGCCCTTGGGCAGGACCACGACTGGGCCATCCTTGGCGCAGGCGTGCGGGCGGGCGATGCCGCGATGCGTGATGCATTGGCCGCGCAGGATTTTCTCTCAACGGTCATCACCCTCGATCCGCAGGGCAATTCCGCCCGCCGTGTGGGTGCGATGACCGGGTTTATCCCCGTGCAGGATGACAACGCCCCCCTGATCGCCGCGATGACCGACCCCGCCATCCGCATCGTCAGCCTGACGGTGACCGAAGGCGGTTATTACGTCACCGCATCCGGCGGCTTTGACGCCAGCCATCCCGACATCACCCATGATGCGGCCCACCCCGCAGCACCCATCACCGCCTTTGGCGCCATCCTTGCCGCCCTGCGCGCGCGGCGTGTCGCGGGCACCCCCCCGTTTACCGTCATGTCCTGCGATAACCTGCCCGGCAACGGCCATGTCACCCACGCCACCGTGGTGGGCCTTGCCCGCCTGCAGGACACAGGTTTCGCCGTATGGGTCGATGCAAATGTCGCCTTTCCCAATGGCATGGTTGACCGCATCACACCCGCCACGGGCGAGCGTGAACGCAGCATGGCCGCCAGTTTCGGCCTGCACGATCCCGTCCCCGTCACCTGCGAAGGCTTTCGCCAATGGGTGCTGGAGGATCACTTTCCCATGGGCCGCCCCGCACTGGAAAAGGTCGGCGTCACTTTCACCAATCAGGTCCATGCGTTCGAGGCGATGAAGATCCGCATCCTGAACGGCGGGCATGCCATCATCGCCTACCCCGCTGGCCTGATGGACATCCACTTCGTGCATGAGGCGATGGCCGATCCGTTGATCCGGGCCTTTCTTCTGAAGGTCGAACGCACCGAGATTCTGCCCCATGTCGCACCTGTGCCCGGCACATCCATCCCTGCCTATCTTGACCTGATCGCCGATCGTTTCGCGAACCCCGAAATTGCAGACACGGTGCGCCGCCTGTGCCTTGACGGATCAAACCGCCAGCCGAAATTCATTGTGCCCTCGCTGCGCGATCACCTTGCAGCAGGTCATGTGCCCGACGGCCTGATCCTGCTCTCTGCCCTGTGGTGCCATTATTGCGCCGGGGTCACCGACAGCGGGGCCGCGATTGCCCCCAATGATCCCGATTGGGATGCGCTGCAGGGCCGCGCCCTTGCCGCCAAGGCGGATCCTGCCGCATGGTTGCGCATGGATACTGTCTACGGTGATCTGGCCGATGATCCGCGCGTGGTGGCGGCCTTTGCCACCGCCCTGCAGGCCGTGCAAAGGGATGGCACCAAAGCCACCCTTGACGCTTATGTTGCCAAGGCAGCACACTGATCCTGCAGGGCAATTTCTTGTGTCTTGCGTGCGATACGACGCTGTGGAACACCGTAGGCCACGCGTAGTATGTGATCAGGGCGACCCACACCCACGATGGACGATATCCGCCCTGCCCCGATCACTGTCGCCGTCACCCATGTGACCGGGTTTGCCCCGCTTGATGCCCAGTTCGGTGTGCTGGCCAAGGCCGCCGTGCCTGCCCCGCTGTTTGACCCGGTCTTTCGCGGCACCCCCCATGTGTTTGCCGTGCTGGATGCCGCCCTGATTGCGCAACTGCCCGCGCGGCTGGCAGGCATGGACGTGCCGCATGCCTGCCTGTTCGGTGATGCCGCCGACCGCACCGCCGAGGCCGCACCCTGGCTTGTGCAACTGGTACCGGATGACCGCCTGTTGCGCAGCCTGTTCACCGATGACGCCCCCGACCATCCCGCCACCTGGGCCTTCTGGCGCGCGCGCGCAGGCATCCTGATCCGGTCGGACATGAGGCTGGACGCCCTGCGCCTCCACCTGCGCCGGTTTCTGCGCGTCAAGGACATGCGCGGCAAGGATTTCTTCTTTCGCTTCTGGGAGCCGGTGATGGCCCCCTTGTATTTCGGCAACCTTGATAGCCGCCCCGATCTGATTGCCCGCTGGTTCCGCCCGCGTGACGGTGGCCGCATTGATGCCATCCTTGCCCCCGATCCCGATGGCCCCGGCCTGTGGGTGATCGCACCGCAGGGCCTGACGGATGCCCCGCACATCCCGCAAGGCGCCTTCACCCTGTCCGATACCGACATCGCGGTCATGACGCAGGCCCAGACGCGCCGCCAGCTGGATACGCTGGGCACATTGCTGGCCACCACCTTTCCCGAACGCCTGCAGAACATGCCACGCGGTGATCTGCAGCATCTGACCGATACAACCGTATCGCGCATGATGGGGTACGGCTTTTCGCAGACCGACACCTTGTTTCGCCTGCTCGCGTGTGAGGTGTTTCACGGCCCCGGTTTCGAATCGCTTGATCCGACAGGCGCACTGCACCGGATCTGCCGCGCTGATCAGGACGAGGCGGAAAAGATGATGCACCTGACCGCGCGCATGGCGGAACTGGGCCGCGCCTGACGCCCTATTTGGCGCGGCCGGTCTGGTTGGGATAGACCACACGCACATGGTTCGGCTCTGCCGCCATGCCCGTTGATCCCACATTCGCCGACACATGGCCATAGTTGCGCAACAATGACCGCCGTTCTGCCGCGCCCAGATTGCCCCCGCCGATCAGCGTGCCTGCGACGGATGACAAGGCAGCGGGCACTGCATAAGCCCCGCTTGTGGGCAGCGCAAGGAACGGAACCGCATTGGCAACCGCGTCATTATACATGATCTTCAGTGGAATAGACGACAATCCAACCTGCACCCAAGGCCGCGACAGCACGCGGCGGGTTTCAAACGAATAGGTCGGCACGACGATGCCCGCGACGGTCGGGCGCAGCGTCTGCACAACGGGGCCTGCCTTCATCACCGCGCCGCCGACCGGTTCATTTGCATTGATCCAGCCCTCGCGGATCCAGATCGCCTCGTTGGCGCTGCGCTGTGTCGCATATTCCGCCACCATCCGGCTGCGCGCGTTTTCGGCGGCGACCCGGCTGGAATAGCTGGCACTGCGTGCGGACGCGATATCAACCTCATCCCCGCGACCGCGGTACCCCCCCCCGATGTCCGAATGCGCGCCCGGCAATTCGCGCGCTTCCCCGCCGCCCAGCAAGTTGTGGTTCAGGCGGAAATTCTGGCGATATTCGTTCATCGCCGTCAGATGATAGATCCGCGTCGCCTGCGCCGCTTTCAGATGCACATTGATCGGTGCATTCCAGTCGTTCTGGGCATATCCGATGGCCGCAACCGTATCAAACAGCCCGATGAACCGGAACTTCACCTTGCGCCCCGGCGGCAACCGGCCACCGCCGCCGATGCCACGCGCATCAACATACCCCTGCCGGAAACAGTTCACGAAATACCGTGCCGCCGCCGCACCCCGGCTGAACCCGAACACATCCATGATGATCTCTTTGGGTTCCACCCCCGGCGACAACAATGTGATCATCCGGCCAATCTGCAGGCAGGCGTCGATCACCCGCTGTTCGACACCGGTCGCGCCATAGCCAAGCGCATAACCGAACAGCGCGTCTTCGCCCCCCGTCACCGTGCCGATCCCCGGCACATACAACGACCTGATCCGCCGCAGATACCCACCGCAACTGTTGCGCGTATCCAAGGCTGGATCATTCTTGTATCGTTGCGATAACAGAAAGACATTCGATGGCGCGTTGGCGTAGCTGCCTTCGCCCCCCGTGCGACGCGAATTGATGCCGTTATTCAGCGTGCCATCAAAGAACACGCCAAACTCCAGCGTGACCTTGGGGCAGGATTGCACGATATTGCCCAGCCGCCCCCCGCCTTGCGGGGCAGCGGCACTTGCCCGGCCATCAACGGATGAAGGGGTTTCAACCATGGTCAATTTTCCGGATCGGGGCATTCGGGGTTGGTGACGGGTGGATAGTCAAGGGCCAGAAATTCAACGAGGCCAAGCGTTTCGGCCTCGGACGTCAAATCGCGATCATTTTCGGGACGGTAAGTGGCGCATTGCTTTGAAAGATCATTCAATTCAAAATCTGTGGCCGATACGGGCAGCGGATCGGAGGCCAGAATGAACAGCCCATTGGGGCCAAAGATGGCCATCGCCTCGACCGCCCCATCACTGACGTCTTGCAGATCACCGATATCGGCCGAAACCTGCGCAGACCAGGCGCGCCCTGTCAGAAGTTCTACCCATTCGGCCATGAATGTCATGCGGCCATCGCCAACATCTGGCGGCAGATCAACCAGTCTTCCGCCATTGCCCGACCGCGGCTCCGGCAGGTCCGCCAGACCCGCGACCACATCCGGCAGCACGATCATCTCGGACCCGTTCAACGTGAACGATGTGACGACGACGGGGCTGCTGTGATAGGTGCTGAATGACATCCACAAGATGCGCGGATCGCCTTCTGCCTTGCAACCTGTGACCGTCAGACAGAACAAAACGCCCAAAAACCACCGCTTCATGGTGCCGCCCCAAAAGAGCGCGTCTCACTGCTTTGCCCCTGAACGGGGTCCCACAGCGGGAACGTCGCCATTTGCAGTTTGGCATCCAGATATTGATCCGCAGGCACGATCTGCAAGGCGTCGATCCCCGGCGCATCCATGTTGAACGGCAGCGGGAACAGCCCGTAAATCTGTCCCGGCTTCAAGCGCCCCAATGCAGCCTGTGCGGGTTCAAACATCGGCCCGCCCGCCGCATCCGCCATATCCAGCAGTGCGGGATTGGCCTTCAGGATAAAATCCAGCGCAACCTTGTCCGCCGCCACCTTTAGTTTCGGATCAAACAGCATTGGCGCATCGACCATCCCAAGCAGCATCCCCACATGCACCAGCCAATGCCGTTCGCTCCAGATCAGCAGATCGCCAAAGGCACTGTGTGCGATCACATGGCAGTCACCCGCAAAGTCGGGATCGCGATCAAACAGCCGCCCCGTCGCATCCGTAAAATCCGATGGCAGGCACAGCCGCAGCCGCCCCCCCGCCAGATTGCCAACCCCATGCGCGCGCCACAGATCAATGATGATATCGGGCACCCGCCCGACATAGGCCGCAGCCACCGCTTCGGGCACCGCGCGCACATCACGCATCGGCCCGCGTTCGGCCATCAACTGGTCCAGAAACACCTTGCCACTGACACCGTCGATCATACTCAAGTACTGCAAGGACAACGCTTTCAATGACGGCACGCAAATGGCCGCGCAGGAAGGGGAGGGCGACGCAAGCGGCCAAAATTTCCACAGCGTTGCGATAACGTTAGCCGACAAGCCCGTGTCGCGCCACTCACATTTTCGCAGGTTGTTGGATTGCGCGCGCGCCGTAATACAGGCCCACCACATGTTCGGCTTCCGCAAAAAACAGCCAGCGCGCCACAAATGCCCCAATAAGGTGGATCACCGCAGCAAGCCCCGTCACCACAATCCCAAGCGGTATCGCCAGTATCATCGCAGGCAGCACCGCCGCAAAGACCAGCGCAATCACCCGCAGGCGGGTCGCATGTTTGCGCCCCACGACATAGATCATTTCGCGCATCAGATAATTGCCCCCGGTATGGGGCTGTTCAAAGACGCTTGGCGCGCCAATGGCCGCAAGGCCGGTGGCCGACCCAAGCGTCGCGCCTTGCACTGCAAAGCGCCCGTCGCCCAGCATGAACGCCATGATCAGCACAGCGCCCAACCCAAGGCAGCCAAGGCTCGCCACCGGTTGCGCGGTCACGATCATCCCCCCCGTCACGGCAAAGCCCAGAAACAGCACGGGCGTCGTCCAGAAATGCCAGCGCGGCACCGCCTTGATCTGGGTATAGATCATCGCCGTCGTGAACACCGTGAACAACGCGAGGGTCGCGCCGATGACCCCGATCGCGCGCGGCAATCCCAACCCCAGCCAGTCCGACAGCGCCACCGGGGCCAGCACACACAGTGTGATAACCGCCGCCCAGGCCTCGCGCGACAGCCAGCTGCTGCGCCATTGCGAAAACGCCTTGATCGCGTTTTTCGGGTTGCCAAGGTGAAAGGTGGCCGCAAGCAGCCCCGCAATGGCCAAGACATAGCCAAGGCCCCATGCGAAAAACGCCGTCCACCCCGCCACGGGTGCCAAGCCCGCACCGAAAAACGCCAGCAGGCCAAATCCCATGCCCGACAGCACGCTGAAGATGATAACAGAAGGTGCTGGATTCATTCAGATTTTCCCCAACACCCGGTCCAGCCACCCGGCAAAGCCCGTGGCCTGAATATCCAGCAATGGTGCCAGCAAGGACGCCTCTTGCCGTGCGTCCTTTTTGCGCGGCGGCAAGTACTTGTTGGTGGGCCGCGTGCGCAACTCCGGCATCAGATCATAGCCGCCACGCTGCGCCACCAGTTGCGACACGGCACTGTCCGGATCACCCAGATCGCCGAAGTGCCGCGCGCCCGTGGGGCAGGTGCGCACGCAGGCAGGCGCGCGGTCTTCTTCCGGCAGGTCTTCATTGTAAATCCTGTCCACGCACAACGTGCATTTCTTCATCACGCCCGCGTCCGCGTCCATTTCCCGCGCACCATACGGGCAGGCCCATGCGCACAGCCCGCAGCCCATGCAGGCGTCTTCATTCACCAGCACAATGCCGTCTTCCACGCGCTTGTAACTCGCCCCCGTGGGGCAGACCGTGACACAGGGCGCATCTTCACAATGCAGGCAGGATCGGGGAAAGTTCACTGTTTGCGCAAGTCCGTCAACAGGTTGCACGCCATAGCTGTGAACACGGTTTAAGAATGTTCCAGAAGGCGCTGCACCATAAGGATTTTGGTCAGACAGAGGCACGCCGTAGCCCTGATCGTTCCAGCCTTTGCAGGCCGTCACGCAGGCATGGCAGCCGACGCAGGTATCAAGGTCGATCACCAACCCCAGCTTTTTTTCCGTCGCGGCAGGCAGCGTCGTCATCGTTTATCCCCTTTTGGCACAACACGGGGGATCGGCGGATACGCAGGCTGCGCCTCGGCGGGCGCATCGCACCGCGCAATCCGCACTTTCAGATCAAACCATGCGGCCTGCCCGGTCACCGGGTCTGCATTGCTATACCGTTGTCCGTCACCTTTTTCCGGCAGCAGTTCCGATATCAGATGGTTCAGCAGAAACCCCTTGGTTGCCTCCGGTGCCGCATCATCCAACGCCCAAGCCCCTTTGCGCTTGCCGATCGCGTTCCACGTCCAGACCGTGTTTTCGTTCAACGCGGCCATATGGGCGACGGGCACCACGATTTCCCCCGAAGGTGAGGTCACCCTTGCCCAGTCTCCATCTGCAAATCCCTGTTCCGCCCAGATTTTCGTCGGCACATAGAGGTAATTGCGCCCGTGGATCTGGCGCAGCCACGCGTTCTGCGACCCCCAGGAATGGTACATCGCCATTGGCCGCTGCGTCAGCCCATGCACCGGATACCCCGCAGCCTCGGCCAAGGGTTGCCACGCGGGCAGCGGGTCCATCGCCGCCTTCACCTGCGCGCGCAGATGGTCGGGCGGCTGAATCCAGCCATGTCCTTCGGCGGCGAGTTGAAACTTGCGCATCGGTTCGGAATAGATGCTGAACAAATAGGGCTGCGGCGCCTCATAAAACCCGGTCGCCACCGCCCAGTCCTGATAGCCCGCGTTCCAGGGTTTGTAATAGGCCGCATCTTCGGGCACATGCGCCTGAAAGAACCCGCCATTGTCAATGTAGCGGTCCAGCTGATCCGGGTTCGGATCGCCCCGCCCTGCCCCCGTTCCATCCCCCCGGAACCCCATCAACGGCCCGATCCCCGGCCTGCGCTGATGGTTCACGATGTAATCGGCATAATCGGCAAACTTCGCCGTCCCATCCGGCAGCGTCATCCCCGGCAAGCCCAGCCGCACACCCAGATCAAGTAGAACCGACTGGAACCCCCGAACATCGCGGTCCGGCTCCACCACCGGCCAGCGGATCGCATCCCCCGCCGCCCCCGGCTCGCTGATCGGCCGGTCCAGCATCGAAATGCAGTCATGCCGTTCAACATAGGTGGTATCGGGCAGGATCAGGTCGGCATAGGCCACCATTTCCGACGCATAAGCATCCGAATAGATGATGCGGGGGATGACGTAATCCTCACCCTCTTTTGCCGTCAGCATGTCCATCACCGCCGATGTGTTCATCGACGAATTCCACGCCATGTTCGCCATGTATAAAAACAGCGTGTCGATGCGGTAGGGATCGCCCGCATGCGCATTGGGGATGACCATCTGCATCAGGCCATGCGCGCTGAAGGGATTCTCCCACGTAAACGCCTTGTCGATGCGCGCAGGTGTGCCGTCCGCGTTCAACGCCAGATGTTCCGGCCCGCGCACATAGCCCAGATGCGGCCCTGACAAGGGCTGCCCCGGCACCGTCACGAAATGCGGCGTCGGATGCGCCTCTACTGGCTTCGGATAGGGCGGTTTCAGGCGGTACCCTCCCGGCACCTCCACCGTGCCAAGAATGATCTGCAACAGATGCAGCGCGCGCGCGGTCTGAAACCCGTTCGCATGCGCCGAAATCCCCCGCATCGCGTGAAAACTCACGGGCCGCCCCGGCATGTGGTCATGCGTGTCGCCCCGGAAATCGACCCAAGGACGCTCCAGCCGGATCGCCTGACTGAACGCCACATCCGCGATTTCCGCCGCCAACGCATGGATGCGCGCCGCAGTTATCCCGCATCGTTCCGCCACCGCCTCTGGCGCATAGGCCGCGTCCAGATAGCGTTCCGCCATATGCTGAAACACCGTCCGGTGCCCCTGCCATGTCGCGCCAAGATCGGCCACGACCCCCTTGCCATCCCAAGGGGCCGGCTGACCCGTCACGCGGTCGATCACAAACGGCTGGCTTTCCGCATTCTTGACGAACAACCCCCTTTCCGGGCCATCCGTTTCATTCACCAACAGCCCCGCATTCGTCCATCGCGCCATATATTCCGTGTCGATCTTGCCCGCCACCAGCAGGCAATGGATCAGTGACAGGATCAGCAGGCCATCCGTCCCCGGCGTGATCCCGTACCAGTCATCGGCAATCGCATTGTACCCGGTGCGGATCGGGTTCACCCCGATCACCCGCGCGCCGCGCCCCTTCAGCTTGCCCAGACCGATCTTGATCGGATTGCTGTCATGGTCTTCGGCCACGCCGAACATGATGAAAAGTTTGGTCAGATCCCAATCCGGCTGGCCAAATTCCCAGAACGCCCCGCCGATCGTGTATATCCCCGCGGCCGCCATGTTCACCGAACAAAACCCGCCGTGTGCCGCATAATTCGGCGTGCCAAACTGTTGTGCCCACCATCCGGTAAACGACTGGCTCTGATCCCGCCCCGTGAAGAACGCAAGCTTTTCGGGCGCCGTCTCGCGCAAAGGCTTCATCCAGGACACTGCCAGCGTCAGCGCCTCCTCCCATGAAATCGCTTCAAACGCCCCCGACCCCCGTGGCCCCACCCGCCGCAAGGGCGCACGCAGGCGGCTTGGTGCGGTGATCTGCATGATCCCCGCCGCCCCCTTGGCGCACAGCACCCCCTTGTTGATCGGATGATCCCGGTTGCCTTCGATATAGGTCACGCGCCCAGACTTCAGATGCACATTGATGCCACAGCGGCAGGCGCACATGTAACATGTCGTCTGGCGCATTTCGTCGCCGATGGGTGCGCTCAGTGTGATCTTGGGTTGGTTCATGCGTCCTCCGCTGCCATCACTTGCAGCGCCTCTGCTGCAATCTGGGCCTCTTCTGCCGCCTGCACTGTCCAGATTGCGACATCGCTGCGCGCATCCTGCAAAACCCGTGCGTTTGCCGCATTGGCGTTCGGGTCAATCACCGCGCCCATAAACGACAACCCCGCCACGATCCGCGCCCGCACATCTGCATCGTTTTCACCAATCCCGCCGGTAAAGATCATGCCGTCCAGACCGCCCATCGCCGCAATCATGCTGCCTGCATGCCGCACCGCCCAATAGCAGAAATGATCCACCGCAAAGGGCGCGGCCTTGTGCAGCAGCCGCATGTCGTTGGTACCGCCCAAGGCCGTCAGCCCCGCGCGGCGGTTCAACAGATCACCCGCCCCCGCAATGCCATGCAGGGTCGCCAGTGCCAGCACGGCATTGCCGTCGATTGCGCCACTGCGGCTGCCCATCGTCAAGCCATCAAGCGGCGAATAGCCCATTGTCGTTGCTACCGAACAGCCGTCCAGAACGGCACAAAGAGATGCGCCATTGCCCAGATGCATGGCCAACAGCCGCCTCGGCAGATCACCGCTTGCCCGCAACCCTGCCACGATCGCCGCATAAGACAACCCGTGAAAGCCATAGCGCCGGATGCCTGCGTCATGATCGGCCTGCGGAATGGCATAGCGGGTCGCAACGTCCGGATTGCTGGCATGAAAAGCCGTGTCAAAGCTGGCGTATTGCGGCACATCCGGGGCCAGTTCCATCATCACCCGCATCCCCGTCAGATTGGCCGGGTTATGCAGCGGCGCCAGCGGCACGCAGGCCGCAATCGCCGCCATCACCGCATCCGTCACCCGGCACGGTGCCACCAGCGCCGCCCCGCCATGCACCACCCGGTGCGCAACGGCTGTCAAATCGCTCGAGCGCGCACCTGTCGTCGCCAGAGCCTGCGTCATCGCCGCCCTGTGACCGTCGCCCGCAATCTCGGAAACCTGCCCCCGTGCAACCTCCACCCCGCCTTCGAACACCGCCAGCTTGACCGACGATGATCCCGCATTGACGATCAGGATCATGCCATCCCCCGCGCCACGATCATCCCCAGTGCCGCTGACGCCAGCCGATCCGCCGCCGTCTGCGCGCGTGAGGTCAGCAATAATGGCACGCGTGCCCCCATCACGATCCCCCCCGCGCAGGCCCCCATCCCAAGGATCATCAGTTTCACAATCGCATTGCCGCTGGTAATGTCGGGCACCACGATGATATCCGGATCGCCCGTCACCCGCGACGCAAAGCCCTTGATCCGCGCCGCCTCCGGGCTCAGGATTAGATCGAGCGCCATCGGCCCCTCAACCACCGCGCCCGGCAATGCTGTCTTGGCCCAGGCCGCAATCGCCGCCGCCTCACCCGTGCAGGGAATGCCCGGTGTGACATCCTCCGATGGGGCCAGCAGCCCCGCTTTCGGCGTCTCGTCCCCCAAGGCCCGCGCAAGCCGCACCGCGTGGGTCAGGGCCGCCTGCCGTGCGGCCACATCGGGCGCCGCATTCAGCGCCGCATCCGTCAGGATCAGCGGGCGTTCACTGCCGTTCATCGTGATATGGAACATGTGCGCGCAGATATCGCCCTTGGTGCGCAGGCCTGCCGCACTGGGCAGCAACCCTTTCAGGAACGTCGACGAATGGATCTGCCCCTTCATGATGCTGTCGGCCTCACCCGCCACGGCCAACGCTGCCGCCATCGGCGCGGCCTCCTCCTCGGGCACATCAATCAGACGGAAAGCGACGATATCCCAATCAATTTCCGCAGCCGCAGCCATGATCGCCCCACGCGCCCCAATCAATATCGGCTCCGCCAGCCCGGCCTCCACCGCCTCACGCAGCCCCGCCAGCGGCGTTGTCGCCCCCGCATTCACCAGTGCCATGCGCTGCGGCGGGCCAAGGGCGCGCGCGCGCGCCAAAAGGCCGGGTGGGCAAACGGGTGGGGTGGTCGAAAGAAACGGAAACTTCATCGCATGGCCCTCATGATCCGCGCACAGCCTTGCCTTTCGCCCGATGCGTGACAAGTACGCGCGGCGGCCCTGATCGCACAACCCGATGAAACCTGCATGTCGTGGCGCGCGCAACCCATCACAGCACCGCCTTGGTCATGCCAAGCCCCGCCAACCCCGCCAGCAGCAGAATAGCAAAGCGCCGGAATTCCTGCGGGTCGGTGGCAAAGAAATGCCGCCCCCCCAGCCAGTTGCCCAACAGCGTCAGCGGCAAGGCAATCAACGATGCCCACAAGGTATCCCAGCTGACCATGCCCGCCCACCAGTACAAAGGGGCCGAATAAAGATCGAGCAGCGGGAAATACGCAATCAATGTCGCGCGAAAGACGGCAGCCCGCATTGGTTGCGCCGCAAAAAATGCGGCAACCGGCAGCCCCCCCATCCCCGGCGCATTGGCCAGCCCCGACACAAGGCCCGCCGCAAAGGTACCCGCGCCGCGCACGTCCCTGTGACGCCGCCAGCCCATCAGCAGCACCCAGCACATCACCAGGACATATCCCGAAATCACTGCCCGCGCCGTATCCTCGCTGACCCCCGTAAGCACCCACAGGCCCACAGGCAATCCCACGGCCGCACCCGCCAGCAACCAGCCCACCCGCCGCCAGTCCACATCCGGGCCCGCCGCCTTTGCCGCCTGCAAAGACATCACTGTTTCAAGGATCACCACAACCGCCACAAAGTGCAGCGGACTGGTCACGAGGCTGGACGCCGCCACCACCATCGCCGAATAGCCAAACCCCGAATACCCCCGCACAAAGGCCGCAACGAACACCGCCACCGCCATCCACGCAAGCGCGCCCGGGCTAAGGTCAAACGGCATCAGGCCGTTTGCCGCCGCATGTCCGCCGCCGATATCCCTGCCACCTCCACCGGCTTTTTCATCGCATCGCGGCGGAATGGCTCGCCCAGTTCCTGATTTATCATCGCCTCGATCAGCGTGGTTTTCCCCGCCATCTGATCCACGATTGCCTGCGTCAACGCCCCCCGCAGTTCCTCCATCGTGCGCGCCACCACGCCCTGCAATCCACAGGCCCGCGCGATGCCTGCGTAAGACACGCCCTGATCC
>JANNKX010000286.1:0-6499 GCA_031396505.1 Rhodobacterales bacterium | reverse complement strand
CCAAGGTCGATGACCTCGAAGCCGGCCCCTTCCATCATCATGCCGACGAGGTTCTT
Organism: Rhodobacterales bacterium; assembly: GCA_031396505.1. Lineage (GTDB taxonomy): Bacteria > Pseudomonadota > Alphaproteobacteria > Rhodobacterales > Rhodobacteraceae > JAAFHS01. The sequence goes on along the minus strand of JANNKX010000286.1, from coordinate 6,443 downwards.
GCCGATGTCGTGGATGTCGCCTTTAACTGTACCGATCACCATCTTGCCCTGGCGCGGGGCTCCCGTGGCGATCAGCAGCGGCCGCAGGATGAACATGCCGGCCTTCATCGAATTGGCGGCCAGCAGCACTTCGGGCACAAAGAGAATGCCATCGCGGAAGTCGGCGCCGACGATGGTCATGCCTGCGACCAGCGCCTTGGTCAGCACATCATAGGGCGTCCAGCCGCGTGCGATCAGGATGTTGACGGCCTCTTCGATTTCCACTTTCAGGCCATCATAGAGGTCGTCATGCATCTGCAGGACCAGTTCGTCATCAGAGAGTTCGGAAAGGATGATCTCGTCGTCAGCCATCAGGGCCTCCTATGCTGTGATGCGTGCATGATGGATAAGGACGGCACGCACTTTACGGATAGCGACATGCCCGCAATGAAAGGCGACGGCAAGGGGCAATTGCAAAGGGATATTGCGCAGTGTTCCGGTAATGTTCTAGTGTGGGTCATGGATGAACGCGCGCCCAGCCTTTTGCCCGGTCAACGCCTGCGCGCGCGCGGGGCGGCCAGCAATGATGCGGGGCGGTTTGAGGGGCATGCGCGCGAAGGCGTGGATGATGGCTGGGATATCCCGGAAGAGGAGCGGCTGCTGCGCACGGAAGTGCGGGTTGAGCGGGCACGTTCGGCGATCACATGGCAGACATCGCCGGACCTGCCATTCGACCGCAGCATCAATCCCTACCGGGGCTGCGAGCATGGCTGTATCTATTGTTATGCGCGGCCCAGCCATGCGTTTTTGAACCTGTCGCCGGGGCTGGATTTTGAAACGCGGCTGATTGCGCGGCCGGGCATTGCGGATGTGCTGGCGGATGAATTGCGGCATCCGGGATACGCGGTGGGGGTGCTGGCGATCGGCACGAACACGGACCCCTATCAGCCGGTCGAGGCGGAATACGGGATCATGCGGCAGGTGCTGGGGGTGCTGCGCGATTTCCGGCATCCGGTCTGGGTGACGACACGCGGGGCACTGGTGGAGCGGGACATTGATCTGCTGGCGCCGATGGCGGCAGCGGGGTTGGCGGCGGTGAGCGTATCGATCACGACGCTGGATGACGGTCTGGCGCGCAAGATGGAGCCGCGCGCGCCCCGTCCGGCGCGGCGGTTGGCGATGATCCGGCGGCTGGCGGCGGCGGGCATCCCGGTGCGGGTGCAGGTGTCGCCGATCATTCCGGCGCTGACGGATCACGAGATGGAGCCGATCCTCGCGGCGGCGGCAGAGGCGGGGGCGCGGCATGCGACGAGCATCCCTTTGCGTCTGCCGCGCGAGGTGGCGGGGCTGTTTCGGGATTGGGTGGAAGCTGCGTTTCCCGACCGGGCGGCGCGGGTGATGGGGCGGGTGCGCGAGATGCATGGCGGGCGGGATTACGACCCGGCCTTCGGGGTGCGCATGACGGGGCAGGGGGTCTGGGCGGACCTGCATGCCAAGCGGATGGCGGTGGCGCGGCGCAGGTTCGGGCTGGCGGGTGGGTTGCCGCCGTTGCGCTGCGATCTGTTCACGGTGCCGGGGCGGGTGGGGGATCAGTTGCGCCTGTTCTGAAGCGGGCGGTGATCAGATGGAGCGCGCGTGCCGCGCGCAGGTTTTCTTGCGTCGCGGACCGGGCAAGGGCCCGGATCCGCTCCGGCATTTTTGGATATTTTGGCAGAGAGGAAGTGGGGGTCCTAGCTGCGCCGCCCGCGCCGTTCGCGACGCGGTTCGTTCGATTGATCGCCAGTGCCGTCGGATGTGGATGAAAAGCCGCCAAGATGTGCTGTGATCTGGTCGAGGGTCGGCCTGTGACCCGGTGCGCGGGTTTCCAGCGCGTCCCGCATCGCCCGCAAGTGTTCGGGCATCGTGCCACAGCAGCCACCGATGATGCGCACGCCGGCATCGCGGGCGAGGACGGCATATTCGGCCATCAGGCCCGGTGTGCCGTCATAGTGGATATGGCCATCGTGGTATTTCGGGATGCCCGCATTGCCCTTGGCGATGACCGGGCGCGTGCTGCCGCCAAAGCCCAGCACCGTGCGCATGAGATCGGATGCGCCAACGCCGCAGTTGGCACCAAAGGCGATGGGCGGATGGGCCAGCGTTTCGACCATGTCGGCCATGGCGGCAGAGGTGATGCCCATCATCGTGCGGCCTGCGGTATCAAAGCTCATGGTGCCACACCAGGGCATGTCGGCCAGGCGTGCCGCCTCGGCGGCGGCCTTGTATTCCTCGACCGCGGAAATGGTTTCGACCCAAAGCACATCGGCGCCCCCGGCCTTCAGGCCTTCGGCCTGTTCGTGAAACATTTCGACCGCGCGGGCATGGGTGAGGGTGCCCATAGGTTCGAAAATCTCACCTGTCGGGCCGATGGAGCCTGCAACGATGACGGTGCGGCCCGAGGCATCGGCGATGTCGCGCCCGATGGCGGCGCCGACGCGGTTCAATTCATGCACGCGGGTATGGGCATTGTGCAGTTTCAGGCGGCTGGCATTGCCGCCAAAGGTGTTGGTCAGAAACAGGTCGGAGCCCGCATCGACGGCACCCTTGTAAAGCGTGCGAATGTTTTCGGGTTGATCGACGTTCCACAGTTCGGGCGGTTCACCTGATGACAGGCCCATGTTGAACAGGTTGGTGCCGGTGGCCCCGTCCGCCAGCAGCCAGTCGCGCGCGGACAGCAGTTTGGACAGGGGATCGTTCATCAGGGCCTCGGATACTGCGGATCAGCCGCCCGTTTGCCACGCGCGGGGATCAGTGGCAATCGCATACTGTGCATGATGATCTTGCGCCGAATGGGGTGTAAGCGGCGCGGGGTGGTGGACCGCGCGGGTGATTTCGGCCCCCGCGAGGGCCAGCGCGGGCCAATGCGGTGCGCACAGATACAAGGGCTGCCAGCGTGGCGCAAACATCTGTTTGAACCGGGCAAGGCCTGCATCGTCATGGGCGGCAAAGCGTTGCAGGGCGCGTGGCAAGGGCCGGGGGGCCAGACTTGCAGCCAGCGACAGCCGCGCAATCCGCGCGGCGGCGGCAGCGGTGATGGCGTGGCAAACCAGTGCCTGCATGGTGCCATCGGGGGCGAGATCGGACTGGCGCATCAGATCAAGTGCCCATTCGGCGGCACCTGCGTGAAAGCTGGCAAAGGCCACAAGGCGGCCGTCAAGGCGCGCCTCAAGCACCATCTGATGCGCGAGATACGCCTCGCTGTAGCGCCCCATCGAAAAGCCACGCTCGCCCTGACGCGCCCGCGCCCACAGCCGCGCGATCGCGGCGCGTTCGGCGGCCCCGGCGGGCGTGCCGGGTGCGATGGTGATCCCGGCCCCGGTGGCGCGGCGCAATTTGCGGCGCAGGGTTGCGTGGGCGGCCCGGCGCAGATCAAAGGTGGCCGGGTTGATCACCGCCTCGGCCCCCAAGGGCAGCACGCGCCAGCCAAGGCTGCGGGCAGTGGCCGCCGTGCGGGCGGTGGCCTTGTAAAGGGCGGGCAGGCGCGCCTCGGCCTGGGCCTGGCGTGCAAGCGCGCGCAGGGCGGCGCGGGTCGGTTGATCATCGCCCATCGGATCAAACAGCCCGATCAGGGCATGCGGCGTGCGCCCGGTCAGCCATGCGGCCCCAAGGCGGCTGTCCATCAGGCGCAGTTGGCCCTGATGCGCCAGCCCGGTTTCGGCGCGCTGGGCGCGCCGGATCAGGGCGCTGCCGTGTGCGGGTGCGGCAAAGCGCAGGTCAGGATGGGGACCGCGCGCGCCGCGTGCAGGCCCGCGCATCGCAAGCATGGCCCCCAGTATGGCGGGCAGGGCATAGCCGACCAGCCGCCAGCCCATGATCGCGGCGAGCAGGGGTGCCTCGGCCTGACCGGGCAACAGGGCGAGCAGCGTCACCTCGAACGGGCCGACACCGCCGGGGGTTCCGGAGACGAGGCCCACCCCGAGCGCCAGTAGAAAAGCGGGCAGCAGCATCGTCAGCGGCACTGCGGCATCGGGGGGCAGCAGCAGCCAGAGGGCGACACAGGCGGCAATCGTGTCAGTGGCGGCAAGCCCGGCAAGGCGGCCTTGGGTGATCGCATTGGGCAGGTTGAACCGCCGCCATGCGCGCGGGGCAAGCCCGCCTGCAATGGCCAGAACGGCGGCCAGCAGCAAGGCGGCCACGCCCAACAGCGGCATGGGCGCGCCCGGCAGCAGCACAAGGGCCGCGCCAGTGACCACGGCCCAGCCTGCCAGAAACGACAGCGTTACGGCCACGGAAATACGCGTGGATTGCCACAGCGTGACCCCGCGCAACATGCGCCAGCGCACCAGCGCGCCGGTGATGACACCCGCGCCGACGGTCTGGCCAATGGCGATTGCGGCGATGCCCGCGCGGCTTGCCTCGGCCCCGGCAATGCCGGTGCCCAAATGGCGGTGGACCACGGCATCATAGCGCCCGACGGCCCAAAAGCTGATGGCGGTGGCGGTGGCGGCACCGGCCCATTGCAGCAGGGTTGTACTTCCGGTTTGCGTGATCACCAGGCCCAGATCAAGGCTGGTCAGCCGGGCGCGCAACAGCCACAAGAACAGCCCGGCAATCGCCAGCGATATCGCCATGCGCCCGGCCATGCGCAGCCATTGTCCGCCGTTGGCCCCCGGAATAACCCTGACCTGCATCTGCCACCCTTTCACACACACCCCGTGCCAGTGCACAGGTAACGGGTATCGGCAAACGGAGGGTTAAAGGGTCAAATGCGCGCGAAATTCACATGCAAAGGCCGCGCCCGGCAAGGCGCGGCCCGATCGTGGAAGCGGTCGGTGAATCAGGCTTCGTCCATCAGTTGCGCCTTGGCGACGGGCAGCATTTCGGCCATCTTGGCGCGCACAGCGTCGGCACTGGCAAGGCTGCCCAGATCGCCCGCGACCTTGCGCACCACGTCTTCGATCCCCGCCTCCTCAAAGTCGGCACTGACAACCTCGATCGCATAGGCGGCCGCGTCATCGCCGGTTTTGCCCAGCAGTTCGGCGGCCCACAGGCCCACCAGTTTGTTCCGCCGTGCCTCGGCCCGGAACTGCATCGCGGTGTCATGGGCGAACTTGTTCTCGAACGCATTTTCGCGGTCATCGAAGGTGGTCATGGGCGCGCTCCCTTGGGATGATGGTTGTGACGTATATGCCCGCGCCGCCCCCGCGCTGCAAGGGGCGGCGCGGGCAATCGCTGCGTGCGGATTGGCCCCGTGCGTGCCTTGCGGGGGACGGGGCCTTGCCGTATAGCCACGGGAAAGCTGACAGGGGTGGTTTGACCGCCCCTGAATGCCGTTTGACCCGGAGCATCCATGGCACGCCGCAAGAAGGTTTACGAAGGCAAGGCAAAGATCCTGTATGAAGGGCCAGAGCCGGGCACATTGATCCAGTATTTCAAGGACGAGGCGGTGATCGAAGATCAGCAGGGCGCGTCCGAAGGCAAGGGCGTTCTGAACAACCGCCTGTCCGAATTCTTTATGACCGGCCTGAACAATATCGGGGTGCCGACGCATTTCATCCGCCGCATCAACATGCGCGAACAACTGGTGCGAATGGCCGAGATCGTGCCACTGGAAGTCGTGGTGCGCAATTTTGCGGCGGGCCAGATGACCGAACGTCTGGGCATTCCCGAGGGCACACCGCTGCCGCGCCCGATCGTGGAATACTATCTGAAGGATGACAAGCTGGGCTCGCCGCTTGTGGCCGAAGAACATATCGTGGCATTTGGCTGGGCCAACCAGCAGGATCTGGACGATATCATCGCGCTGGCCTTGCGGGTGAATGACTTTTTGTCGGGCGTGATGATGGGCATCGGCATCCGGCTGGCCGATTTCCGCATCGAAGTGGGCCGGGTCTGGGAGGGCGATTTCATGCGCCTGATCGTGGCGGACGAGATCAGCCCGGACAGTTGCCGGTTGTGGGACATGCGCGGCGTGGCCGAAGTGGTGGACCGCGACGGCACCCCGCGCGAACCGGGGCCGCTGGCGGATGTCTATACCGAACTTGCGCGCAGGCTGGGCGTGCTGCCCACGAATGTGACGCATGCGGTGAAGCCGACACTGATCAACTGATGGGCGGGTTGCGGGCGGAATTGCTGTTTACTGTTCCAAGGACGGCTGTGCGGACCAACCTGCCGTTTAAAATCGTACGTTTGGACGACGGACAAGCCTAAGACCCTTTGCGGCAGATTATCTGCACCGGATGTGTTCTGCCCTCTTCAATATTGCGCGCCGCGTTTCTGACGATCTGGGGTGCCAGCTTGCCGAGCAGAATGTGAACGCCGAAAACCGGCGCCTCGCCCTTCTCTGCCAGTTCAATGGCCCGCAGATATCCTTGCAGGTACTTTTCGCCGGTGTCGGTGACCTTGATATCGGAGAAGCCCGATTTTGAAAGAATGGCAACGGTATCCTCCGGTCGCATAAGATAGGCTCCGCTGCCGTCTTCCGA
>JANNKX010000285.1:0-2403 GCA_031396505.1 Rhodobacterales bacterium | reverse complement strand
ATAGCTGTTCGAGATGAAAGAGTAATTCTGACATTACAGGGTCATGCCCTGACGACATAAAGCTTTCAATGGTTTCGCCTAACGCCCGGCAGATACTAATTGCAGTATCGATTCTTGGATTGCGCCGATACTTGATCATTTGACGTATCGTGCTGTTGTCGAGGCCAGCCTTGAGCGCAAGACCCGACTCTGTCAGTCCCGGATCGCTTTCGATCCTCTCAATCAGAATATCAACAAACTCTTTCATAGGTATTTTGTCCTACTATCAATAGTTTAGGTCAATGTGATTGAAAACCGAAAATCCGCCTTGACGAATGTAGGCTAATAAACCTATCTTGCGGGCATGGAACAATTGATCGCAGATATCGAAGCATTCGCCGCCGCGCGAGGTATCAAGCCTGCGACCGTGCTTCAGATTTCTGCCGGGCTGAGCGGCACAACCTGGGAAAAATGGGTGAGCGGAACGTCCAGTTGTTCGTTTAAGACCGCTGACCGCATCCGGGCCTTTATGCGCGATAATCCCGTTTCTTCCCCCACCCCCCAAGACAAGGATGCCGCGTGACATGACGCCGGATTTCATCCTTTTGGTTCCCGCAAGGCAGGTTCGCCCGGTTGAGGCCGATAGTGGTGTCTTGATCTCTGAAATTTCGTCGTGGACCGCTGTTTCGCACATCGATTTCATTCGATGTGGCGACACAAGGCCGGTCAGGCTTGTCGATCGGGACGGCAGATGACGATGCCATCTTTGTCGAGTGGGTTTGGCATGATTGAAATCCTCGTTGGTTGTCTGGTCGCTTCCATTGGGGGTCTGCGGGGCGTGAGTGGCAGCTTGCGTCCCGCAACGCAGGTCGGGGGTCCGGCATGAGCAACACATCCAACACTCCAACTATTCACCCGGCTCACGCGCCCCGGGGGGCAGTGTCGCGGCGGATTGCGGCGGCGTCAAACGGCAAGTTCTCCGAGAGTTTTCCAAGCTTTACCGGGGTTACAGTGCAGAATGAGGTGTTGTCTTACCGGACGTTTTTTGCCGCGCGGTGGCAACGGTTCCTGCACGCCAACTTTGCCAGTCCGGAACATGCGGCGCTGGTGTTCGGGGTCGATGGGTCGACCGCGAAGAAGTGGTGGGATGGCTCGCACGCGCCGTCGGGATTTGCGGTGGGCTTTGCCTATGACCGTTTTCCGAACGAGGCGCGGGTCGCGCTGCAGGCGGCATCATGAGGCGGGTTTTTCGGGATTTGGCGCGGACCCTGATCGTGTGGGAAATTGTTGCCGCAATCAGTCTGGGTGCGGTGGCGGATCGCTGGTCGCTTCGGGCGGGTCGGCGTTTGGGAAAATTTTCGCGAAAAAAATCGCAGTAGTCCGGGGGGACAGAATGACAGGGGAACAAACGGGGCGCGGTGACGGGCCGCAGGAGCGGCCGGTGCCGCTGTTTTTCAGCCTGAAGCTGTGCCTGCTTGGCTATGTCGCCGGTGCGGGGATGGTTCTGCTGGTGGGGTGGCTGTGGTGACGCACCCGGACCCGCATCTGCACGGCAACCACGATGACTGCCCGGCTTGCGCCATGCGGCGCGAGGTGGCGGATCATGCGCCGATCGTGCGGGCGCTGATCCCGTGCAATGTCTGCGAAGGGACCGGTCATATTCCGCTGTCGTCTGTCGAGATCGTGCGGCGGACCTGTGTCGAGGCGAGACGGCTTTACTGGCCCGAATTCGACCGGAGGATTGCCGGATGACCGTCTTGCGCGCCGCCTTGAGTGCCTCCCCGGACTTCGGGGCATCACGACAGATTTTGAACCGATTTCCGGGGTGGGTAGCAGAGCCACGTCCGGAGACGCGGCGGAGGGCTCCGTCCTCCCGGCCCTCCGCCGCAACGTTTTCCGCACGGCCGTCACTGGCCGCGCGGTGCCTGGCGGGCGAACTGGTTTCCAGTCCCGCGCCCAACTTGCCGGGGGCTTCGGTTCCCGGCGTTTTTGGGCGGGCAGGCCGCAATGAGCGGGGCAGTGCCGGCGCGGGTGAGCGGATGCGACGATTTCAACATCGGCGGCTTGCTGTTGAGCGTGCTGCAGGTCGAGGGGACGGTACAGATCGTGGTGCGGACCGAGCCCAGCACTTTGTGGCCGATGAAGGCGCTGGCAAATGTCTTTGCCGAGCCCGGCACGGCGGACGCCTTGCGCGCATGCGCGGATTTTCTGGACGGGCTGAATTTGCAGGAGCCGATGGCATGACGGCGGGAGAGCAGGCGGTGAAGATGTTGATGATCAGGGGTCTGCAGGCCGATGAACTGGCGGGATATGAAGCCAGTGCGCGGGCGCGCGGCTTTTTTGATGGTGAGCAGGGCAACGCAGTCAGTATGCTCAGTACAAAACCCGTAAGATCTGGACAACCTTGGTCGCGATGATCGCGAT
>JANNKX010000271.1:0-10868 GCA_031396505.1 Rhodobacterales bacterium | reverse complement strand
GGTTTGACCGAGATTAAGGCCGCAAGGGCAGAAAGCAATGGCACCTTGATCGCGGTGCTGGTGTTCAGCGTTCTTGTCAACCTGCTGCTGCTGACCGGGCCGCTGTATATGCTGCAGGTCTATGACCGCGTCCTTGGCAGCCAGTCCGAGGCGACGCTGGTCGCGTTGTCGGTGTTGGTGGCGTTTCTGTTTCTGGCGATGGGGTTCCTTGATCATGCGCGCGGACGCATCATGGCGCGGATCGGCGCGCGCATTCAGGAAGCGCTGGATCGCCGGGTGTTTTCGGCATCGGTGCGGCGGCTGACGGTGGCACCGGGCGACCCGGCTGCCCAGGCCGCACAGCGCGATCTGGAATCGATCCAGCGCCTGTGGGGCTCGCCCGTGTTGCTGGCGATTTTCGATATTCCCTGGACGCCGCTGTTTATCGGCGCGATCTTTATCTTTCATCCGTGGATGGGCTGGTTGGCCGTGGCGGGCGGTGTCTTGCTGATTGGCGTTACACTGTTGAATCAGGGCATGACGGAAAAACCACTGGGGCAGGCCAATGCCGCCACCATGCAGGCCGACCGTTACGCCGAAAATCTGAAAGCGGAGTCCGAGATTGTGACGGCCCTTGGCATGGCCGCCAACGGCTTTGACCGGTGGCAAAAGGCGCGTGGGCGGGCCCTTGGCCAATCGATCACCGCCGCCGATCTGGGTGGCGTGTTCAGCGGGATCACCAAAACCTTCCGGATGTTTCTGCAATCGGCGATGCTGGGCCTTGGCGCATGGCTGGTCTTGCAGGGTGAATTGACGGCGGGCGCGATGATCGCGGGATCGATCCTGATGGGGCGCGCGCTGGCCCCGATCGAACAATCCATCGGGCAATGGGCGCTGGTGACCCGCGCGCGCGAAGGCCGCGACCGGCTGTCCGAACTGCTGACGCGGATGCCCGAAGACCCGGTGCGCACCGCCCTGCCCCGCCCCCGCGCGATCCTTGAGGCGCAGAACCTGACCGTCCTGCCCCCCGGCGAACAGCAGGCCGTGCTGCGCATGGTCAGCTTTCGCCTTGAACCGGGGCAGGCGCTTGGCGTGATCGGGCCGTCCGGGTCGGGAAAGTCATCGCTGGCGCGTGCGTTGATCGGGGTGTGGCGTCCCGCAGGCGGCAAAGTGCGGCTGGATGGCGCGACGCTCGATCAATACGATCCCGACACGCTGGGCAGCTATATCGGCTATCTTCCGCAACGCGTGACGCTGTTTGACGGCACGATTGCAGAAAACATTGCACGCCTGTCTACATCGCCCGACCCCGAAAAGGTGGTCGAGGCTGCGAAAAAGGCCGCTGCGCACGACATGATCGTGAAACTGCCCGACGGCTATGACACCCGCGTGGCCACCATCGGCGGGCGGCTGTCCGGTGGGCAGGTGCAGCGCATCGGTCTGGCCCGCGCGCTGTATGGCGACCCGGTCATTCTGGTGCTGGACGAGCCGAACTCGAACCTTGATAATGACGGGTCTACCGCGTTGAACCTTGCGATCCGGTCGATGAAGGATGCCGGGCGCGCGATCCTGATCATGGCGCACCGGCCTGCCGCCATTCAGGAATGCGACCTCCTGATGGTGATGGAAGATGGCGCGCGCAAGGCTTTTGGGCCGCGTGACCAGGTGCTGCGCGACATGGTGAAAAACCATACCGAAATTGTGCGGTCCACCGGGCCGGGAGGTGTGACATGACCAATATCCCCGCATGGTCCGCGCGGCGACCGCTGTGGATCGGATGGATCACGATGCTGGTGCTGGTTGGTGGTTTTGGTGCGTGGAGCATCACAACGACGATTGCCGGGGCGGTGGTGACTTCGGGCCAGATCGAGGTCGATCAACAACGCCAGATCGTGCAGCACCCGGATGGCGGCGTGGTTGCCGCGATTGAAGTCAAGGATGGACAGGTGGTGGCGGCGGGCGACATCCTTTTGCGGCTGGACGGGTCGGTCCTGCGGTCGGAACTGGCGATCGTCGAGGGACAGTTGTTCGAAATGCTGGCCCAACGCGCCCGACTTGAGGCGGAACGCGACGATGCCACGGGCCTTGGTTTTGCCGGCGAATTGCACGATCTGGCGGCGACACGCCCCGATGTGGCGGCATTGCTGCAAGGTCAGCAAAACCTGTTTGCCGCGCGCATGGACAACATGGCCAAACAGGCCGAACAACTGGGCAAACGGATCAACCAGATTGAATCGCAAGTCACCGGCATTGATGCGCAACTGACGGCCCTTGGCACGCAACAGGGCCTGATCATCCGCGAACTGGCGGATCAGCAATCGCTGCTGGACAAAGGCTTGGCACAAGCCAGCCGGGTGCTCGCGCTGGAACGCGAGGCGGCAAACCTTGAAGGGCAATTGGGCGAATTGACATCAACCCGCGCACAGGCCGAGGGGCGCAAAACCGAGGTAGAACTGGAAATCCTGCGCCTTGGCACGGCGCGGCGCGAGGATGCCAACACCCAACTGCGCGAGATTGGCGGGCGTGTTCTTGAACTGGCGGAACGGCGCGGCGCATTGACCGAACGGATCATGCGGCTGGATATCCGCGCGCCGGTGTCAGGGATCGTGCTGGGCATGCAGGTGACGACGCCACGCGCGGTGCTGCGTCCGGCTGATCCGGTGCTGTACCTGATCCCGCAGGATCGCCCGCTGGTGATCGTGGCGCAGGTCTCGCCGATTCACGTCGACGAGGTGCGCGTGGGGCAGGATGTCAAACTGCTGTTCCCGGCGTTTTCATCGCGCACGACGCCCGAATTGCAAGGCAAGGTTGCCATCGTATCGGCCGACGCCTTGACAGATCAGGCGACGCAGCAGCCGTTCTACCGGGCCGAGATTGTGCTGAACCCCGGTGAGCGGGAAAAGCTGGGCAGCGTCACCCTTTTGCCGGGCATGCCGGTGGAGGCGTTCATCCAGACCGATCTGCGCACGCCGATGGCATACCTCGTCAAACCGTTTACCGATTACTTTGTGCGGGCGTTCCGCGAAAGCTGATCTTGTGGCGGGCGGCAGGCGCCGTTAGCGTCGCGCGGCAAACCGGAGGATGCCATGACCATCGAATCCCGCCTGACCGAAATGGGCATCACCCTGCCCGACGCCGCAGCCCCGTTGGCCAATTATGTGCCCTTCGTAGTGGTGGGCAACATCGTGCATGTATCCGGCCAGATCAGCCAGAACACCGGCGGCCAGATCAAGGGGCGGATCGGCGAAGATATGGATGTGGCCCAAGGCGCCGAGGCGGCAAAGTGGTGCGCCATCAGCCTGCTGGCGCAGGTGAAAAGGGCCTGTGGTGGCGATCTGTCGCGGGTGGTGCGGTTGGTAAAACTGGTGGGGTTCGTGAATTCGACCGCCGACTTCACCGATCAGCCAAAGGTTATCAACGGGGCATCCGATTTCATGGTGGCCGTATTGGGTGATGCCGGGCGGCACGCGCGGTCGGCGGTCAGCGCGGCATCGTTGCCATTTGGCGTCGCCGTCGAAATCGAAGGCATATTCGAGATCCGTTGATGCGTGTGCCCCTGCCGCCCTCCCTGATCCGCATTCCCTGCGCCCACCGTGCGCTGCATGATCGCCACGCAGGCGTGATCGAAAATTCACCGTCTGCGGTGCGTGCGGCCATTGCTGCAGGCTATGCGATAGAGCTGGACGTGCAACTGTCCGCCGATGCGCAGGCAATGGTCTTTCACGATGACGGGATGGAGCGTCTGACAGCCACAAAGGGCTGGCTGCGGGATCACACGGCAGACGCGCTGGGCCAGATGGTGCTGACGGGTGGCACCGATACGATCCCGACGTTGCCGCAGGTGCTGACGCTGATCGCAGGGAAGGTCCCGCTGCTGATCGAGATCAAGGATCAGTCGTTGACGATGGCCGATACCGACGGGCGGCTGGAACAGGCGGTTGCTGATGCGTTGCGCGGGTATCGCGGCGATGTGGCGGTGATGTCGTTCAACCCGCACAGCGTGGCGCATATGGCGCGGCTGGCACCCGATGTGGCGCGTGGGCTGACGACATCGGCCTATGATCCGCAGGATTGGGCGCCGATGCCCCCGGCGCAGTGCGACGCCCTGCGCGCGATCCCGGATTATGACCGTGTGGCGGCCAGCTTTATCAGCCATGACGCGCATGATCTGATGCGCCCGCGTGTGGCGGCCCTCAAGGCCGCAGGTGCGGCGGTCCTGTGCTGGACCATCCGGTCGCCGCAGGATGAGGCAATGGCGCGCAAGGTGGCACAGAACGTGACCTTTGAAGGCTACCGCGCCGTTATTGCCGCTTGACCTGCGGCATCGCCGGATCACCTTGTTGTTCAATGTGGAACACAGTGCGGGCATGACAGAGCTTCGACTTTTGAACAGCATGGCCGATGTTGCGGCAACGGACTGGGATGGTCTGACACCTGCCCAAGGGCGGCCGGTCGACCCGTTCACCACGCATCGGTTTCTGGCGGCGCTGGATGCCTCGCACAGCACGGGCAAGGGCACGGGCTGGCAGCCACGCCCCTTGACGCTGTGGGACGGGGATCGGCTGATCGGGGCGACGCCCATGTACGTCAAGGGCCACAGTCAGGGCGAATACATCTTTGACCATGCCTGGGCGCAGGGGTTTGAACGGGCGGGCGGGCGGTATTACCCGAAACTGCAGATCGCGGTGCCCTTCACCCCCGCCACAGGCGCGCGGTTTCTGGGCATGGGGCGCGACGCGCTTGCCGAAGGGGCGATTGGCATTGCCGAACAGAACGGGCTGTCATCGCTGCACATCACCTTCTGCACGGCGGATGAGGCAGCAGCGCTGGACGGTAAGTTCGGCCTGATGCAGCGGGTGACACAGCAGTTTCACTGGCTAAACAACGGCTACGCGACGTTTGACGATTTTCTGGCCGACCTGTCCTCGCGCAAGCGCAAGAACATCCGCAAGGAACGCGACACGGCGCAAGCGGCGGTCGACATCCGCTGCCTGACGGGGGATGCGATTGAAGAGGCGCATTGGGATGCGTTCTGGGTATTCTATCAGGATACCGGCAGCCGCAAATGGGGCACGCCTTACCTGACCCGCGCGGCGTTCGACGCGTTTCACAAAACGATGCGCGACGATATCCTGATCATCCTCGCCTACCGCGATGGGCGGCCCGTCGCGGGTGCGTTGAATTTCATCGGGCGCGACACGCTGTTTGGCCGCTATTGGGGCTGCACCGAGGATCACCCCTGCCTGCATTTCGAACTGTGCTATTACCGCGCCATCGACTGGGCGATCACCCATGGCCTGCAGCGGGTGGAGGCCGGCGCGCAGGGCGAACATAAACTGGCACGCGGCTATCTGCCCACCCCGGTGCATTCGCTGCACTGGATTGCCGATCAGGGGTTTCGGCGCGCCGTGGCGCAGTATCTGGATCAGGAACGCCGCGCGGTGGACGAGGAAATCGAGGTGCTGACGGCCTATGGTCCGTTCCGGCGGGTCACGTCGGAAGAATAGTACCGCTATACAGGCGGTTAGCAATCAATTCAGGTTGACGCAATTTGCGATTGTGTGCGACGGAATCGGCGGGGGCTTCATTTTCAGTTCGGTGATCGGTCATTTTGGGCTGATCGGACTGTGCCGTTGGAGAAGCCGATGCTGCCTGACACAATTTTCATCTTCGGCGCGTTTGACACGCGCGATTTCTTTGCACCTGCGTCAACCGCAATTGCCACGATCAGTGGCGATGCCACATCGGCGCGCGTCACGTTGCAGACCGGGACGGTGCTGGTCTACAGCGGCGCGGGCCTGACATTCGGCAACGGGGTGCCGACAGGCGGGACCGTGACCGAAGTGTCCGTTCTGAAAGCGGACGGCACGCCGCTGGCAACGCTGACGTTGGCCCAAACCCTGTGGAATTTTGCGGATATCATCACGGGCATCCCCTATCAGACCTATCTGGCGACGGAACAAGAGATTGTAGACACCCTTGACCGCACACTGGCGCGCACGGCCAGCACTATTCTTGGTGGCAACCAGAACGATTTCATCATTTCAACAGGCGGCGCCGATACGGTTCGGGGCCTTGATGGTGATGATTTCATCGCGTTTGAGGAACGGTTTTATCCGACTGATGGCGCGCCATCCGGGCTGATCGTCGATGGTGGCGCGGGGTCGGACACACTTTACGTTCGCGGACCAGACGTGTTCACAGACCGCAGTCTGGACCTGCGCCAAGCCACGATGCTGAGCATCGAGAGTGTCTTTCTATTGGGTGGTTCGGTGCGCATTTCAGCGGCCCAGATTGGCGGGACCGGGATTGCGACGGATGCCGAAATTATATTGTTTTCGGGCACACAGCTGGTGATTGATCAGATTGCAGGAAGAACTTTGGACCTCACGCAATTTAGAAAAAGTGGCGATCCACTTCAATTCCGTCCTGACAGCACAATCAGATTGATCGGCACCGAAGTGGCGGATCGGCAGATCGGCAGTGCGCTGTTCAACGATGTTCTGGAAGGCAATGGCGGCAGTGACCGCCTGTCAGGGCGCGGCGGGCTGGATACGCTGTTCGGCGGTGAGGGTAACGATACGCTGTTTGCGGGCGATGACGCCGGATTTTACAACGGCCGGGACGAACTTTTTGGCGGCAACGGGAATGACCGGTTGGTGGCCGGCAGCGGTACCGCGATTTTGTTTGGCGGCGCGGGCAATGACCGGATGCTTGCGGGAACGGGCGGTGCCTTGCTGCTCGGCGATGAGGGCGATGACTGGTTGTCGACGGGCAATACGCCCGCTGTCTTTGGTGGGTCCGTCGATTTTTCGGCCCTGTTCGGCGGCGTCGGGAACGACACGCTATCCGCCAATTCGGGCGGCTGGGGGTTGTCAGGCGATGAAGGCGATGACCTTTACATCATCCGGGATGAACGGGTATTCCTGTTGGAGGCCGCAGGTGGCGGCAACGATACCATTCGCACCAGCGTCAGCCTTAATCTGAGCAGTGGTGAATTCACCGGCGACACAGGCGAGTTCGAGACGATCCGCGTGATCGGACAGGCCGGACTTTCCGTCACCGGAACTGCCACTGACAACCTCATCGTCGGGAACATCGGCGCAGACACGCTGAGCGGTGGTGATGGGGCGGACCGTGTTCAAGGCGGGCGCGGCGCGGATGTTCTGTCCGGCGGGACGGGGGCCGATCGGCTGATCGGGGGGGCGGATGCCGACCGGTTTGTCTTTGCGACGGGCTTTGGGGCCGATGTCGTGGCGGATTTCCGCGCCGACAGCGATGTGATTGACCTGACCGGGTTGGCCAACGTGACATCCTTCGCCGCACTGATTGCGGATTTCATCCGGCAAGAGGGCAGGAACGTCGTGATCGACGTGGGCGCGGGCGATGTGCTGACGCTTGCCAATGTCAGGCTGGCCGCGCTTGATGCTGCGGATTTCATGTTCGCATAGCGGCGCGGGTTGCGCTTGACACCCTTGGTCCGCCCCATAGACATTGGGGCGGAACGATGGGGATGGAAACGATGGCGACCCTGCTTGGCGACGACGACCGCAACCGCCTGCTGCCGCCCTTGGGGGCGACCGGATGGGGGGCCGTCGAGGGGCGTGATGCGCTGCGCAAAGTGTGGACGTTCAAGAATTTTTCGGAAGCCTGGGGTTTCATGACGCGTGTCGCGATGGCGGCGGAAGTGATGAACCACCATCCCGAATGGCGCAACGTTTACAACACGGTGGATGTGACGCTGACGACGCATGACTGCCACGGGTTGTCCGATCTGGATGTGCGCATGGCGCACCGGATGGACAAGCTGGCCGGACCCGCTGCCTATCAGCGCGACCTGACCCTGCCGGTGCAAAGCCTGTGCCAGATCAAGGCGAAGGGGTAAAATTGACGGCTGTCAATTTTCAGCTTTATTGCTTTAAAACATACACTTAGGTTTGGGAAAACGACCCGTTTTAACACTTTTTTAACGTCGTGTGATCGACGGCATCGCCCGATTTGCAATGCCGCCGTCGTTACCGAAGTTCAGATCGCGGCCAGCATCGCCTCGCCGCCCGATGCCTCACACACGCCGGGGCTTTCTTCCATGTGCAGGACCTGCACCACACCATCGACGGCATAGAGCGCATAGCGCTTGGAACGGCCGATCAGGCCGACGGGCGGGGCGGTGAAATCAACACCCATTGCGGCGGTCAGGCTGCCATCAGCGTCGCCCATCATGGAAATACCTGCGTCAGATGCGCCGGTCGAGGCCCCCCATGCGCCCATGACAAAGGGATCGTTGACCGACACGCAGATGATTTCATCAACACCCTTGGCGGCAAACGCATCCTTGGTGCGGATGAACGAGGGCACATGCGCGGTGGTGCAGGTGCCGGTATAGGCACCGGGCAGACCAAAAATCACGACCTTGCGGCCTTTCAGTTTGGTGTGCAGCGGCACGCTTTCAGGGCCATTCGCGCCCATGGTCAGAAGCGTTGCGTCGGGAAGGGTATCGCCTACGGAAATTGCCATGTGTTGGTGCCTACCTGATTTGCGTTTCTCTGACCCTGCGATATAGGCTGGGGCGGGTGCTGGGACCAGAGGAAAGCAAGATGTCAGACATGGTGGTGATCGGTGCGGGGCAAGCCGGGGTGGCCTTGGCGGCCAAGTTGCGCGCCTTGGGCCATATGGGCGCAATCACCCTGATTGGCGAGGAACCAAGCCCGCCCTATCAGCGCCCGCCGCTGTCAAAAGGCTATCTGATGGGTGAGATGGGGGCCGAGCGGTTGTGGCTGCGGTCGGCGGAGTTTTACGCCGAGCAGAACATCACCCTGCGGCTGGACCAGCCGGTGACGGCAATTGACCGGGCGGCGCGGACGGTGACGGTGGGCGGCGATGTGATCGGCTATGATCATCTTGCACTGACCACCGGGTCGGTTCCGCGCCGTTTGCCTGCGGCGATTGGTGGCGATCTGGCGGGCATCTATACGGTGCGCAATCTGGCGGATGTGGATGCGATGCGGGGCGAATTCGTGGCCGGGCGGCGGGTGGTGGTGATCGGCGGCGGTTACATCGGGCTGGAGGCGGCGGCAGTGGCGGCCAAGCTGGGGTTGCAGGTCAGCGTGGTGGAAATGGCGCCGCGGATTTTGCAGCGCGTGGCATCGCCGGAAACGTCGGATTACATGCGCAGCCTGCACATGGCGCATGGGGTGCAGATCATCGAAGGCGTGGGATTGCAGCGGTTGGTGGGCGCGGGCCATGTGACGGGGGCGGTGCTGACAGACGGGCGCGAACTGCCCTGCGATTTCGTGATCGCGGGCGTGGGGATTGTGCCGGCGACGGCACTGGCGGAGGCGGCGGGTGTCGTCATTGAAAACGGTATCCGCACAGATGCCCATGGCCGCACGTCGGATGCGCATATCTGGGCAGCGGGCGATTGCGCAAGCTTTCCGCATGCGCAGGGCCAAATCCGGCTGGAATCGGTGCAGAACGCGATTGATCAGGCGGAACTGGTGGCGGAAAACATCATGGGGGCGGGCAAGGATTATGTGCCCATGCCGTGGTTCTGGTCGGATCAGTATGATTGCAAGCTGCAGATCGCCGGGTTGAATACGGGGTATGATGCGATTGTGACGCGGGGGCCGGAGGGGGATGCGGTGTCGTTCTGGTACTATCTTGGTGACCGCCTGCTGTCAGTGGACGCGATGAACGATCCGCGCGCCTATATGGTGGGCAAACGATTGATCGAGATGGGGCGCAGTCCGGACAAGGCGGCGGTTGCGGACCCGGATACGGTGCTGAAGGCGCTGCTGAAGTGAGGATCATTGGCGGGCGGGCGCGGGGGTTGCGTCTGGCGGATGTGGGGGATGGCGATGCGGGCGCGCATCTGCGGCCAACATCGGACCGGGTGCGCGAGGCGATTTTCAATCTGCTGATCAATGGCGGCTATGGCGATCCGGTGACGGGCGCGCGGGTGTTGGATTTGTTCGCAGGCACGGGGGCCCTCGGGTTGGAGGCGATCTCACGCGGGGCGGCGGCGGCGATGCTGGTGGATGACGGGGCGGTGGCGCGGGGGTTGATCCGGCGGAATGTGGAATTGATGCGGGCGGGGGATGCGGTCACGTATCTGCGGCGCGATGCGACGC
This sequence comes from Rhodobacterales bacterium, assembly GCA_031396505.1. Classification (GTDB taxonomy): domain Bacteria; phylum Pseudomonadota; class Alphaproteobacteria; order Rhodobacterales; family Rhodobacteraceae; genus JAAFHS01. Next base: position 762 of record JANNKX010000271.1, on the reverse strand, counting down.
GGCTGGGGGTGGCGGCGGGCGCGTTCGATCTGGTGTTTCTGGACCCGCCTTATGGCAAAGGGCTGGGCGCGGCGGCGCTGGCATCGGCGCTGGCGGGGGGGTGGATCGCACCGGGGGCGTTGGTGGTATGGGAGGAAAGCGTGGTGCCGGTGGTGCCCGGCGGTTTCGTGCAACTGGATCAACGGCGCTATGGCGACACGCTGGTGACGATTGCGCGCCATGATTGAACGCAGCTTTCAAAAGGGTGATGCGGCGAGTGTTGCGGTCTATTCGGACTGCGAGGCGTACCGCTATCTGCTGACGCGGGAATGGGGGGCGGGGCCACGGGCGTTGTTTGTGATGCTGAACCCGTCAACGGCGACGGAAATGCAGAACGACCCGACGGTGGAGCGGTGTGAGCGCCGCGCGCAGGCCCTGGGGTTCGGGGCGTTCCGGGTGACGAACATCTTTGCCTGGCGCGCGACGGACCCGAAGGTGATGCGCGCGCAACGTGATCCGGTGGGGCCGGACAATGATGCGGCGATTGTGGGGTCGGTGGATTGGGCGGACCAGGTGATCTGCGCATGGGGCAGCCATGGCGCGCATCTGCGGCGCGGGGCGGCGGTGGCGGGGTTGCTGCGGGGCACGGGCGTGCCGCTGTGGCATCTGGGGATGACGATGGGGGGGGCGCCGAAGCACCCGCTGTATATTGGGTACGGGGTGCAACCTGTGCTGTGGGGGTGAAAATTGACGGCTGTCAATTTTTGATTTTTCCTTATGAAA
>JANNKX010000260.1:0-8756 GCA_031396505.1 Rhodobacterales bacterium | reverse complement strand
CAGGCAAACTGGATCCGGCAGTTCCCCGAAATCAAGTTCCGGGTTTACGGGCACACCGATGCGGTCGGATCGAACGCCTATAACAAGGCGCTTGGCCTGCGCCGCGCACAAGCCGCGGTGGCCTATCTGTCCAGCCAGGGTGTCAGCACATCGCGGCTGGAGGCAGTGGCGTCATTCGGCGAAACCCAGCCCGTCATCGCGACCGACCAGCCCGAAATGCGCAACCGCCGCACGGTGACCGAAGTGCGCGGTTTTGTGACCGGCCATCCGTCGCTGTTGAACGGGAAATATGCTCAAGTGATCTTCCGCGAATACGTGGCGAGCGCAGTTCGCCCTGCCGCCCAGATCACTGAAGTTAAGACGTCGCTGGACCCGAGCGAGTAAAAACGGCTGGATTTCAAGGCAAAGGCCCGCCATCCGCGCGGGCCTTTTGCACTTTCGCTGTTTCCGAAATGATAAAAATCAAAGAATAACGATCTTTTAGCCCCAATCCTGCCAACATTCCCAGACATCTTCGCTGTTATGGGAACAGTCGGGCGGCCTGCGGGCCGTGCATGGGCCCTTTGGACCGACGCGGAACAGACGGGATTATGCGCCCGCCGCGACACCAGGGGGGCCGTCATTAGGGGACGTTATGGTTATGACAAGCGTGGCAACACTCCAACCGGAACCGGCACCGATTCTCGCGTGTACGATTTCGCGTGATGTGCAGAACTTCGATCTGCTGATCGATGATATGGAACGCGAACTTGGCGAAAGCTGGGGCGATCTGGGGTTCGAGGACGCGGTGGTGTTCTTTGATCAACCCGATGCGGCCACACTTGAATTTGTGGCGATTGCGGTCAATCAGGAAGATGAAAGCAACCTTTCACAGATCACGGCGATTATTCAGGCCGCAAAAGCCAAGGATATCAAGGTAATCCTGATCGCGGATCAGGTCAGCCCGATTGCGCTGCATCAATTGCTGCGCCTTGGCGGCGATGATTTCGTGCCCTACCCGCTGCCTGACGGCGCATTGCACGATTCCATTGAACGCATTCGGACGGCGGCCACGGCGCAGGCGGCGGCGGCACAAACGGCCGAATCCGCGCGCATGGTGATCGAGGAGGGCGCGCGTGTCGCGGCTCCGACGTTCAAGGCCAAGGGTGACCGCGACGGTGTGGTCTTGCCGGTGCATGGTCTTGCCGGTGGTGCGGGCGCATCGACATTCGCCGCCAATCTGGCGTGGGAGCTGGCGATTTCGCAACCGAAAGACGGGCCGCGCGTCTGCCTGCTCGACTTTGATTTTCAGTATGGCTCGGCCGCGACCTACCTTGATCTGCCGCGCCGCGAGGCGGTTTTCGAATTGTATTCCGACACCGAATCAGCCGACAGCGACAGCTTTTTGCAGGCAATGCTGACATTCAACGACAAGCTGCATGTATTGACGGCCCCGGCCGACATGCTGCCGTTGGATATCGTGACGCCTGCCGATATCAACCGCATCATCGACATGGCACAGGCAAATTTCGACTATGTCGTCATCGACATGCCGAAAACCGTTGTCGCCTGGACCGAGGCGGTGCTGGTGCGCAGCCACGTCTATTTTGCGATGATGGAACTGGATCTGCGGTCGGCGCAAAACATCCTGCGGATGGTGCGCGCCCTGAAGGCCGAGGCGCTGCCACATGAAAAGCTGCGCTTTGTGCTGAACCGCGCGCCCAAATTCACCGATCTGTCCAGCAAAAGCCGGGTCAAGCGGATGGCAGAAAGTCTTGATATTTCAATCGAGGTGCAACTGCCGGACGGCGGGCCGCAAGTGACGCAATCGAATGATCACGGCCTGCCCCTGTCAGAACAGGCGGCCAAAAACCCGCTGCGCCGCGAAATTCAGAAGCTGGCGAAATCGCTGGTGGATGCCAACAAGGCCGCCGAAACCGGACGCGGTTGATCCGGGTCATCAAAGAGGAACGACAAGATGTTCAGCCGCTTTAAGAAAGACGCCGAAAACGCGCGCCCAGCCCTGGCTCCCGTGGGGCCTGCGACGGCCAAGGCACCGGTCAATGCCGCATCCGTGCGCGCAACAACACCAACGCCCGCCACCCCTGCCCCCCGTGCACCTGCCGATGCTGTTGCTGCGGACAAGGAAAAGAAACGCAAAGACCGCCTGATGGAGTTGAAGGTCGAACTTCACAAGCGGCTGCTGGATAACCTGAACCTCGCCGCCCTTGAAAAGGCCTCCGAAGTCAGCCTGAAACAGGAAATTCAGGCCATCGTATCCGAGGCCCTGGACGAGATGTCGGTCGCCCTGAACAAGGAAGACCGACTGACCCTGAACCAGGAATTGTATGACGAGGTTATGGGTCTGGGCCCGCTGGAACCGTTGCTGAAAGATGACACGGTCAACGATATTCTGGTCAATGGCCCGCATCGCATCTTTATCGAACGCGGCGGCAAGCTGACGCTGACCGATATCACCTTCAAGGACGAACGCCACCTGCTGCGCATCATCGACAAAATCGTGTCGGCTGTGGGCCGCCGGGTGGACGAAAGCAACCCTTACGTCGACGCCCGTCTGGCCGATGGTTCGCGTTTCAACGCGATGGTGCCGCCAGTTGCCGTGGATGGCAGCCTTGTTTCCATTCGGAAATTCAAGAAAGAGAAACTGGCGATCAACGATCTGGTCAAGTTCGGCGCGTTTACCGAAGAAATGGCCGCCTATCTGCAGGCCGCCGTCTCGTGCCGTCTGAACATCATCGTGTCGGGTGGTACGGGTTCGGGCAAAACCACCACGCTGAACGCGCTGTCATCCTTTATCGACAATACAGAACGCGTGCTGACCATCGAAGACACCGCCGAATTGCAGTTGCAACAGGTGCATGTGGGCCGGATGGAAAGCCGCCCCGCGAACGTCGAAGGCAAGGGTGCCGTCACGCAGCGGGATTGTTTGCGCAACGCCCTGCGGATGCGCCCGGACCGGATCATCGTGGGGGAAACCCGTGGTGAGGAAGTCATCGACATGTTGCAGGCGATGAACACCGGCCACGATGGATCGATGACCACGATCCACGCTAACAACGCGCGCGATGGTATCAGCCGTCTGGAAAACATGGTTGCCATGGCCGGGATCGAGATGCCGCTGAAGGCCGTGCGCGCGCAGATCGCGTCGGCTGTGAACCTGATCGTGCAGGCCTCGCGCTTGCAGGACGGCTCGCGCCGCATGGTGTCCATCACCGAAATCACCGGCATGGAGGGCGATGTGATCTCGATGCAGGAAATCTTCCGCTACGAACGTCTGGGCCTTGCCCCGGACGGCAAGATCATCGGGCGGTTCAATGCGACAGGCGTGCGGTCGCACTACTCCGAACGATTCAAGCAGTGGGGCTTTGAGCTGCCTGCATCCATCTACGAACCGATCATCTGAGGATCATCATGGAACTGAGTGCAGCACCCATCATCTATGTCCTGATCTTCGTCGCCGTGGTGGTGCTGGTTGAAGGCATCTACCTTACGGCCTTCGGGAAATCGATCAGTCTGAACAACCGTATCAGCCGCCGGCTGGCGCTGCTGGAAAAGAACGGCAACCGCGAACAGGTTCTGGAACAACTCCGCAAGGAAATGAGCCAGCATCTGACCTCGCGCGGGATTCCGCTTTATTCCATCCTCGCGTCCAAGGCGCAAAAGGCCAATATCGCTTTTTCGCCCAAGGCGCTGATCGGGGTGATGGGGTTGGTAACGGTCTTTGCCTATCTGGGGCTGACCATCGGCACATCGGCGTCCCAGCCGATCCGCATCGCGCTTGCCGTCGGCATGGGGGTTGGGGGCGTCTATTTCTGGGTCAACGGCAAGGCCAAGAAACGCATGGCACTGTTGGAAGAACAACTCCCCGATGCGGTGGAATTGATGGTGCGGTCGCTGCGGGTAGGTCATCCGTTTTCGGCGGCAATCGGTATCGTCGCAAAAGAAGTGTCCGATCCGCTGGGCACGGAGTTCGGTATGATCTCGGACGAGGCGGCCTATGGCCGCAATATCTCGGACAGTCTGAAAGCCTTTGCCGAACGGATGGACAGTCAGGATTTGCGCTTCCTGGCCGTGGCTGTGACGATCCAGCAGCAATCAGGCGGTAACCTTGCCGAAATTCTGGATGGTCTGGCAAAGGTGGTGCGCGCGCGGTTCAAACTGTTCCGCCGCGTAAAGGCCATCACCGCCGAGGCAAAATGGTCGGGCATGTTCCTGTCGTTCTTCCCGCTGGGCGCGCTTGCACTGATCCTGATCATCAAGCCTGACTACTATGATGCGGTATCCGATACCTCGGCGTTCATTCCGGCCTGCCTGATTGTGGGCGTGCTACTGACCATCAACATCATCTTCATGAAGATGATGGTGAACATCAAAGTCTAAAGGGGCACAATGACCATGTTGAACGATCTGAACACGTTTCTGACAGACAATCTGGGTGATCTGGCCCCGCTGTTGCTGGTGGGTGGTTTGGGCATCGTGCTGATCGTGATCGCACTGCCAACCATGCTGAAGAAAAAGCCGGACGAATTTGCCCGCATCCGGGTGCAACGGACAGACGCAGGTGCCGCAGCGGGCAAGACGGCCACACTGCGCCGGGCGGAAAAGACCGATAAACTGGAACGGTTTGCAGGTTTTCTGGAACCACAGAATGCCGAACAACTTTCGGCCGCACGGTTGAAAATGCTGCGCGCGGGATACCGGTCAAAGAACGCCGTCCGCATGTTTCACTTTTCGCAATTCGTCCTTGGCATCGGGTTTCTGACCATGGGCGTCATCTATTCGCTGGTCACATCGCTGACGTCGGGGGTGGAGCTGTCGACGCAATCGTTGATCCTTTGGACGATCGTGCCCGGCGGCATGGGGTACTACCTGCCCCAGTACTGGGTCAACAGCCGCCTGACCAAACGCCAGACCGAAATCGTGCAGGGTTTCCCGGATGCGCTGGACATGATGCTGGTCTGTGTTGAGGCAGGGCAATCGCTGGACCAGTCGATCATCCGGGTCGCCAAGGAAACCAAGTCCGGCTACCCGGCACTGGCCGAAGAGTTCGACATGGTATCGAACGAGGTCAAGGCAGGCAAAGAGCGTGTCATGGTGTTGAAAGACATGTCAGAACGCGTTGGAATTGCGGATGTGTCATCCTTCGTTACGACGCTGATCCAGTCGGCAACCTTTGGTACCTCGATCGCCGAGGCGCTGCGTGTCTATTCTGCCGAAATGCGTGACAAGCGTGTGATGCGGGCGGAAGAAAAGGCAAACAAGTTGCCAACCAAGCTAACACTGGGCACTATGCTGTTTACCGTGCCAGCGTTGCTTCTCATTCTGATTGGCCCTTCGCTGCATGGCATCGCAACTGCGTTTGGCTAATAGGTTTTAGACTGCAACACTGGTGTGTGCATCTGTTGATCGGCGCAAGCCTTCTCGCCGCCTGTGGGTCCACGGGCGGCGTTGCGCGCAATACACCCTTCGGTGTGGACGCGCGCGGCGAAGGGGTTGACGGGTTGCTTGTCGGGCACCGCCTGATGGCCGCAGGCGAGGCGGAACTGGCGCTGAAGGCCTATTTGCGTGCGGCGTCCGAACAGGGTGTGAATGTCGACGTGCTGTCGGCCATCGGATCCGCCAATCTGGCCCTTGGGCGGCTGGGACAGGCCGAACAGATCCTGCGCCGCGCGGTCGAAACCGACCCGAATTTTGCCCCCGCATTGAACAATCTCGGCGTGGTTCTGATGGAACAGGGCAAATTCGGCGAGGCGCGGATCACCTTTCAGCAAGCTTTCGCCGTTGATAGTGGCGAATCTGACTCCATCCGCGAAAATCTGCGTCTGGCTATCGCGCGAACCGAAGGCGTGGTCTATTCTGATCCCCAAGATGAACCGACGATGTCGCTCGTGCGGCGCGGACAGGGGCAATACGAGCTTCTGACCGAGCTGTAGGTGCGATGAAAGCAGAACACGAGCAGCCAAAAGGACGCGAAAATGCGCCACCCGGTTTTAACAGCCCTGCTGATGGGCAGTGCAGCCATGCTTTCCGCCTGCGGTGCGGGAAATTCCGACGCCGAAGTACAGCGCGCCGTGCAGGGCCTGAATGTCATCGACGAATCCAACCTGAATGATCTCTACCTCACGGCGGGCGACCCGGACGAGGCGGTGGCCTATTTTCAACGCGCCTCCAATGACAATCCCGACCGGATCGACCTGAAACGCGGTCTGGCAAAATCGCTGATCCGCGCAGGCAAACCGACCGAAGCGATTGCAATCCTGACCGCGATCACGCAAAGCCCCGAAACGATCCCGGATGACAAGGTCGCGCTGGCCGATGCGTTTATCCGCACCAACGAATGGGACCGGGCCGAGGCGACGCTGTCAGAAATCCCCCCCACCCATGAAACGTTTGATCGCTACCGGCTTGAGGCGATGGTCGCCGACAGCAAGCAGAAATGGGACAAGGCCGACAGCTTTTACGAAATCGCGGCAGGGCTTACGACAACGCCTGCAGGCGTGTTGAACAACTGGGGCTTTTCCAAATTGTCGCGGCAGGATTATGCGGGCGCGGAACGGTTGTTCGTGCAGTCGCTGACCTATGATCCCAACCTGTTCACGGCCAAGAACAACCTGGTTCTGGCACGCGGCGCGCAGCACAAATACGATCTGCCCGTGGTGCAGATGACGCAGATTGAACGCGCCGAACTGCTGTATTCCATCGCGTTGACGGCCATCAAACAAGGCGATGTATCGGTGGGCAAGGCCCTGCTGGGCGAGGCCATAGAAACCCACCCACAACATTTCGAGGCCGCGACCCGCAGCCTCGCAGCGCTTGAGGCCTGATCCATGCTGTCGTTTTCGCAGGCGATCGTTTTCGCGCCCTTCGTTCTGGCGGTTTGCGTTTGGGTGGCATGGTCCGACATGGCCACAATGAAAATCCCGAACAAAGCGGTGATTGCCCTTGGGCTGGTCTGGCTTGTGCTGGGGGGCGGCATGGCCATCGCAGGCATGATGGACTGGCCCATGTGGGGCTGGGGCTTTGCACTGGCGGGCATGACCATGGCGGCGGGGTTCATTGCCAATGCAGCCGGCCTTATCGGTGCCGGCGACGCAAAGTTCGGTGCCGTAATGGCGCCATTTTTTGTCGGCGCGGACCCCCGTCTGGTGATGGCCCTGATGGCCGCATGCTTGCTTGGCGCCTTCACTGCACACCGACTGGCGCGCATGATTACACCTTTTCGGGCCACAGTTCCGGCTTGGGCAAGCTGGAGCAACAAAAAGTTCCCGATGGGCCTCACTCTTGCCGGAATGCTGGTCTTTTATCTGCTTTGGCGGCTGATTGTTGAGTGATTCGGGGTAACCCGGCCTTCTTTCAGCCTTAATTTGGCTGCGCAGAGGGTGCCCGATGAACATGCAAGCAACGCCGACAAATGGCGTCGTCCAACCGCCGACCCCAAAAACCTTGTCCGAGGTCGGCATTTCCATGGTGATGATGCGGGATATCCTGCTGAAAACCATGTTCCGCATGAACCTTGATCTGGTCACCCAGATCTCGCGCGTGATCTGCCTGCCCGTCATGCTGACGCAGGAACTGGTCGACCTTGCCCGTACCCAACGCCTGCTGGAGGCAACGGGGACACTGCACGCCACATCCGGCAACGAGATGGGCTACCAGCTGACCGAAGCAGGCAAGGCCCGCGCCTTGGATGCGCTGTCGCAGTCGGAATACTACGGCGCAATGCCGATCCCGCTGAACGCGTTCAAGGAACAGGTCAAACGCCAGTCCGTGCGCGACATCCGCCTGACGCGCCCACAATTGTTGTCGGGGATGGGGCACCTGATCCTGCCCGATGATCTGATTGATAACCTTGGCCCTGCCGTCACCTCCGGCCGGTCGATCCTGATGTATGGCCCGCCCGGCAACGGAAAATCGTCCATCTCGAACGGGTTGCGCACGGCCCTTGGTGACAAGGTCTATATCCCGCGGTCATTGGAATATTCGGGGCAGGTCATCACGGTCTATGACCCGATCGTGCACAAGGCCGCAACCGACGCTGTGGATGACCCCAACGTGTTGCGCCGCACATCAAACCGCTATGATGCGCGCTATGTCTATTGCGAACGCCCGACGGTGATTACGGGGGGTGAACTGTCGCTCGATATGCTCGATCTGACGTATAACCCGACGGCACGCACCTATCAGGCGCCGTTGCAGTTGAAATCCACCGGTGGCATCTTCATCATCGACGACTTGGGTCGCCAGGCCGAACCGCCGCAAAAGATCGTCAACCGCTGGATCGTGCCCTTGGAAGAAGGCCATGACATTCTGGCGCTGCAATCGGGCGAAAAGTTTACGACGCCGTTTGATACGCTGGTGATTTTCTCGACCAACTTCCACCCGAATGAAATCTTCGACGGCGCAGCCCTGCGGCGGATTTTCTTCAAGATCAAGATTGATGGACCAAGTCAGGAAATGTTCCTGAAAATCTTCGCGATGGTCGCAAAGAAGAAAAAGATGCCGCTGGATGAACGCACGCTGATGCATCTGCTGAAGGTGAAATATCCCACAATCAAGATGAACTTTGCGAACTATCAGCCGACCTACCTGATCGATCAGATGATCGCGATGTGCGAATTTGAAGGCATCCCGTATCAGATGACGCCGGAAATGATCGACAAGGCCTGGGGCAACATGTTTGTGCGCGAAGAAAACATCGCGCGCTGATGGCTTTGGGCGGAGGGGGGGGGGGGGGGGGGGGGGGGGGGGGGGGGGGG
>JANNKX010000244.1:0-9055 GCA_031396505.1 Rhodobacterales bacterium | reverse complement strand
CCTTGGCCGACATGCCGGTGGCCAGCACAAGCTGCTTGGGGCGCAGCGTCACCTCTTGCCCGTCGCGGTCCACCACGACCGTCCATTCCCCCGTGCCCGCGTCATACTGCGCCGATTTGCAGGTGGTCTTGGTCCAGTAGTTCAACTCCATGATGCGCGTATACATCTCCAGCCAGTCGCCCAGCTTGTCCTTGGGCGCGAATACCGGCCAGTTTGGCGGGAATGGCAGATAGGGCAGATGGTCATACCAGACCGGGTCATGCAGACACAGCGATTTGTACCGGTTGCGCCAGCTGTCACCCGGACGGTCGTTCTTCTCCACGATGATCGTCGGCACGCTCAGTTGCCGCAGCCGCGCACCCAGCGCAATGCCGCCCTGCCCGCCGCCCACGATCAGGACGTAAGGCTGCGTTGTATAGCCCAGCGATTTCGCTTCGTCCTCTTGGTTTTCCTTCCACGTCTTGCGCGTCTTGCTGGCCCCGTGCACCACGCCCATCGGGCGCTCAAACCCTGCCGGTTCCTCATGCCCCTTCAGTTCCACCATCGACGTCAGCAGCGTCCAGATCTGCCCACCGCGGATTCGGATCAGGCCATACCCCCGCGCCACGTTCGTCTCAAAGCTGATCCATGCCGTCACAATGCCACCATCCTCGGTGGCCACTTCACCCTCGGCCACGCGCCAACCCGACGGCATCACCCGCAGCAGTGTTGCATCCAGCATGTCGGCCACCGCCGCGCGCCCCTCCATCGTCTTGATGTTCCACGTAAACGTCACCAGATCGCGCCAGTAGCAATCGGTTTCAAACAGTTCGGCCGCCGCATCGATATCGCCTGCAGCCAATGCCGCACCCAGCCGGTCAAGGATGTCTGTCACCTGATCGGTTGCCGTTGTATCCAGCATCGCATTCCTCCCAAAATTGCGACGGACGCAGGGTATGCCGCGTTTCCGTAACGTCAGGCTAACGCAGGAAATGCCGCTTGTGTGAAGGTTTTTTCAATCACAGGCGGTGTTACCCCAAGCATGAACACGCGCGTGCCGTGCTGGCCCCTTTGCGTCGCGGGCGCGTTCCGTTACGCTGTGGGCAATGATGAAAAAAGGTGGGCAGCATGCAGGCAACACGGCGGGCAGTGACATTGGGATTGGCGGCATTGGGCTTGCAGGCCTGCGTCGGGGGCGGCGCCAGTCTCGCCCCATCACGCGGCAATGCCGGACCCGAACCGGGCATGACGCCCGTGCCCAACAGCGGCTATGACGCGTGGGTTGCAGACTTTCGCGGGCGCGCCGCCTCACAAGGCATCCCTGCCAGCACGATTGACGCGGCCTTTCGCGGCACGGGCTTTCTGCCCGGCGTGATCGAACGTGACCGCAACCAGACCGAATTCAAGCGCAGCCTTGAAGACTATCTTTCGATCGCCGCCTCAGACGAACGCCTGTCAGCGGGGCGCGCCGCATTGGCGCAATATGGCGGCGTGCTGGGCGAGGTCGAGGCGCGCTATGGCGTGGAATCCAACGTTGTCGCCGCCGTCTGGGGATTGGAAAGCTTTTTCGGCACACGGCGCGGGTCGGTCAATGTGGTCTCTGCGCTGTCGACGCTGGCCTATGACGGACGCCGTGGCGCGTTCTTTGAACAACAACTGATCGCCGCCTTGCGCATCCTGCAAAACGGCGATGTCAGTGTGGCAGGCATGACGGGCAGTTGGGCCGGGGCCATGGGCCATACCCAGTTCATTCCCACCAGCTATCTGGCCTATGCCGTCGATTTTCGCGGCGATGGACAGCGCGATATCTGGTCCGATGATCCGACTGACTCGCTGGCCTCCACAGGCGCCTATCTGAACCGGTCGGGTTGGACCCGCGGCCTGCCATGGGGGGCCGAGGTGAATTTGCCGCCCGGCTTCAACACCGGCCTTCTGGGGCGCGGGCGCGGCAAATCGGCGGGCGAATGGCAGGCCTTGGGCGTGACCACTGCGGGCGGCGGGCCATTGCCTGCAGGTGGATCGATCATTTCGGGTGGCGGGCCTGCGTTCTTGTTGACGCAGAATTTCAACGTGATCCTGCGCTATAACAATGCCGAAAACTATGCCATCGGCGTCGGCCATCTGTCAGACCGGTTGCGCGGCGGCGGGCCGATCCGCGCGTCCTTCGGACCGGATGCCACGGGGCTGACCAAGGCCGACCGTCAGGCCCTGCAACAACGCCTGACGGCGGCGGGCTTTGATACCGAAGGCAGCGATGGCGTTATCGGCAACAAGACCAAGGCCGCCATCAGCGCCTATCAGACGCAGCGCGGCCTGCCCGTGACGGGCGAGCCGTCGCTTGCCCTGCTGCGGGCCTTGGGCGGGTGAAAACCGGTGATATCAGCTTTTGGTATGCCGATATCGGCATGCCCGCGCCGCGTGCGCCGCTGAATGCGGATACCTCGGCCGATGTCTGCATCGTGGGGGCGGGCTATACCGGGCTTTGGACCGCGTGGTATCTGAAGGCGGCACGCCCCGACCTGCAGGTGATTGTGGTCGAGGCCGCGTTTGCGGGTTACGGCGCATCGGGGCGCAATGGCGGCTGGCTGACGGGCGGCTTTGCCTGGGCGCATGAACGCTATCTGTCACGTGGTGAGGCGGCCGTGCGCGCCATGGTCGCCGCCATGAACGGCACCGTTGATGAGGTGATTTCCGTTTGCGCCGCGCAAGGCATTGATGCCGATATCCGCCGCACCGATGAAGTGATGGTCGCCATCGGCCCCGCGCAATTGGCGCGTATGCAGGCCGAGGTCGCGCATCGGCGGCACTGGGGCGACGCAGAACGGGTCTTTGCCATTGGCCCCGAGGTGCAGGACCGTGTCGCCATCCCCGGTGCAACGGGTGCCATGGTCGTGACGGGTGTTGCGCGCGTGCAACCCGCAAAACTGGTGCAGGGGCTGGCTGCGGCCTGCGAACGCGCAGGGGTGCGGATTGTCGAACACACCCGCGCCCTTGCCCTGCATCCGGGGCGCGTGGAAACCGACCGCGGCACTGTGCGCGCAAAGGTCATCCTGCGCGCAACCGAAGGCTTTACGGCAAGTCTGCCCGGCCACAAACGCGACTGGCTGCCGCTGAATTCCGCACAAATCGTAACTGCCCCCCTGCCCGCTGACATCTGGGCAAAGATCGGCTGGCAAGGCCATGAAATACTGGGTGATTTCGCCAACGCCTATTGTTATTGCCAGCGCACGCGCGAAGGCCGCATTGCTGTTGGCGCGCGCGGGGTGCCGTATCTGTATGGCTCTGCCATTGACCGCGACGGCGTCCCCGATCCCGAAACCATCCGGCGGCTGACCGCGATTTTGCACAAACATTTCCCTGCCGCAGCGGGCGTGGCGATTGATCATGCCTGGTGCGGTGTGCTGGCCGTGCCGCGCGACTGGTGTGCCAGCGTTGGATTTGATCCCGCCACGGGCATCGGCTTTGCCGGTGGCTATGTCGGCGTCGGCGTCAGCACCAGCAATCTGGCCGGGCGCACGCTGGCCGATCTTGCCCTGGGCCGCGAAACCCTGCTGACGCGCCTGCCATGGGTCAATCACCGGGTGCGCCGATGGGAACCCGAACCGCTGCGCTGGCTGGGGGTGCGCGGCATGTATACGCTGTTGAACGCCGCCGACCGGGCCGAGGCGCGCGGGGCGGTCAAGCCATCATGGCTGGCCGGGGTCGCGTCGCGGATGATGGGGCGGTAGCGCGGATTCTACGTGCGCAACAGCGCGTCAATTTCGGCCCGAGCAGGCATCGCCGGGGCGGTACCCGCGCGCGTGACGCTGATGCCCGCCGTCGCGCAGCCAAAGCGCACCGCGTCGATCACATCACGCCCTTCGGACAATGCCACGGCAAAGCCGCCGTTAAACGCATCCCCTGCCCCCGTGGTTTCGACCACCGCGCCTGCGCTGATCACCGGCACATGCACCGACCGTTTGCGGTCACGGTACAGCGCACCGTTTGAACCCAGCGTGACGATCACCGCCCCCACGCCGCGTGCCATCAGCGCATCCGCCGCGCGTTCCGCATCCTGCACCGTGACCACAGCGATTCCGGTCAGGGTTTCCGCCTCGGACTCGTTCGGGGTCACATAGTCGCACAAGCCCAGCATCGCATCCGTCAAGGGCGCTGCAGGGGCCGGGTTCAGGATTGTCGTAACACCCGCCGCCCGCGCGATTTCCAAGGCGCGCTGCGCCGCCGGGATCGGTTGTTCCAACTGCGTGACAAACACCGCCGCCGTTTCGATCAGCGCGCGCTTGGCCTCCACATCCGCCACACCAATCCGTGCCGCAGCCCCCGGCGCCACGATGATCGCGTTGTTGCCCGTGCCTGCCTCAAGAAAGATGTAGGCCGCCCCGGTATAGCTGCCCGCGTCTTCGGTGACCTCGGGATGCACGCCCGCCTTTGCCCATGTCGCCCGCGCAATATCGGCAAAGGCATCGCGCCCCAGCCGGGTGATCAGATGTGTCTTGCCCCCTGCCATGGCAGCCGCGACCGCCTGGTTCGATCCCTTGCCACCCGGCCCCAGCACAAAGGACGAACCAAGAATGGTTTCGCCCATTTTCGGCTGGCGCGCCGCGCGATAGGCGGTGTCGGCGACGAAGATGCCAAGGATGACGATGGGTTTCATTTTGCGGCCTTTGCAAAGGTTATCAGGCGTCCGGCGGGATGACGCCCTTGCGGAACATGAAACAGCCGTAGAACCGCCGCTCGCCCGTCTGGATCACCGCATAGGCGGTTTTGGCCATGTCGTAAAAGGCAAAACGTTCAATGCCGGTCATCGGCCGCGGGCGGCCTTCGGCGGCATCAATCGCCGCCTGCACTTCCGTCTGCACAGGCGGCACCGTGCCTGCATCACCCACAATTTCCATCCGCCCCGCGAAATCATCCACAAAGGTATCCAGCGGAAACACTGACAGCACCGCCGCCGCCGCCTGCCCCGCCGTCAGGTTTTCCATCCGCAGCAGCCTGCCCAGCACGGTCTGCCGCGCAATACTGTCGGCCGGAAAGTTCGTGTCGCAGATGATCAGCACATCGCCATGCCCCATCGCCCGCAAACAGCCCAGCACCTCGGCGTTCAGGCGGTGATCAATGCCCTTCAACATGCCGTTTTCCTTTCAGTTCAGGCGCACGCCTGTGTCCTTGTCAAACATATGCACCGCTGCCGCATCCGGCGCCAGCGTCACCGCATCCCCCGGTTTCAGCGTCACCCGGTCACGGAACACCACCGTCACCTCATGCCCGTCCACCCGGCACACCACATGCGTCTCCGACCCCGTCGGTTCCACCACCGCCACCACCGCCTGCAACCCCGCAGCCCCCGGCGACAGATGTTCCGGCCGGATGCCATAGATCACGTCCCGCCCGTCCGCGATGATCATCCCCGGTGGCAATGGCAGGCTTGCCGCGCCCGCCTGCAACGCCCCCCCCGTCACCCTGCCCGCAATCAGGTTCATCGCCGGGCTGCCGATGAAACTGGCCACAAACACGTTGGCCGGGTGGTCATACAATTCCAGCGGCGCCCCCACCTGTTCGATCCGCCCGCCCTGCATCACCACGATCTTGTCCGCCATCGTCATCGCTTCGATCTGGTCATGCGTCACATAGACCGTCGTCGTTTTCAGCCGCAGGTGCAGTTCGCGGATTTCCGTGCGCATCTGCACCCGCAGTTTCGCGTCCAGGTTCGACAGCGGTTCGTCGAACAAAAACACCTGCGGGTC
Organism: Rhodobacterales bacterium; assembly: GCA_031396505.1. Classification (GTDB taxonomy): domain Bacteria; phylum Pseudomonadota; class Alphaproteobacteria; order Rhodobacterales; family Rhodobacteraceae; genus JAAFHS01. Next base: position 3,332 of record JANNKX010000244.1, on the reverse strand, counting down.
GCGCACAATCGCCCGCCCCATCGCCACACGCTGCCGCTGCCCGCCCGACAGGGCGCGGGGGTAACGGTCAAGATACGGTGTCAGCCCAAGGATTTCCGCCGCGCGATTGACCTTGGTTGCCACCACATCCGCCGCCTCGCCCCGCATCTTCAACGCGAACCCCATGTTGGCCCCCACCGTCTTGTGCGGGTAAAGCGCATAGTTCTGAAACACCATCGCGATGTCACGCTCCGACGGCGGCAGGTTGTTCACCACGCGCGGCCCGATCGCGATCGTGCCCCCGCTGATTTCCTCCAGCCCCGCAATCATCCGCAGCAGGGTGGACTTCCCGCACCCCGATGGCCCCACCAGCACCACGAATTCGCCGTCCACGATATCCAGATCAAGGCTCTGCATCACCTGCACGGCCCCATAGGCCTTTTGCAGTTGTCGAATTGTCACCTCGGCCACGCGCATCCCCCCGGTCTTTCGCACAAACGCTAACGGGTGTCGCCGGGGCTGTCCACGCAGGATTCAAACTAACATGTTAGAATCTTGACAGGGCGCGCGCACCGCGCAAATGTGACCTACGGGAAGGATGCACCAAGGGAGGGGGAGGTCCCGCTTGCACGAAGCCGTGCTGCCATGGCGCATCCCGCATCTGCAACAGATCAAACGCCCCAGTCGGCCCCGGACGGGCCCGCCGGGTCAAAGGGAGGGTTCGTCCGTGAGAGTTGACCAATACAACACGATGGTGCGCGCGATGCTCAGCCGCCGCAGCCTGCTGCGCGGTGGCGTGGCCTTGGGTGCGATGGCCGCCATGCCGCGCGCAATGGGCGTCGGCCCCGCGATGGCGCAGGATTCCATCCGCGCGCAGATCCTTGCCATTCCGGGCGTGGGTGCTGGGTCGCCCACCGATGATCACTGGCAGCAGGTTGGCGCGTTGTGCCTTGATGCGACCAAAGCCAGCGTCGCCGAAGGCGAATTTGCCGGGGTCGAGCTGACCTTTATGGGTCTGAACAACCAGAACCTGCACAACGTGCTTTTCCGTGGCTTCCTGAAACCGTGGGAGGCCTATACCGGGGCCAAGATCAACTGGATCGACCTGGCGCAGGCCGACTATAACCCGCGCCTGCAGCAATCCATCGCCACCGGCACCGTCGATTTCGACATCATCGAGATGGGGGCACCGTTCGAGGGCGACACCGCCGGCAAGGGCCTGCTGGACGAGATGCCCGACTGGGTCAAGACCCAGATCGACATGGACGATTACGTGAACTATCTGAAAGCTCCGGTCGGAACCTGGGCCGGCAAGACCTACCGCATCACCATCGACGGCGACTGCCACACCTTTGCCTATCGCAAGGATTACTTCGGCGAAGGTTCGGTTTCCGGCATGGCCGAGGCGCCGACGACCTGGCAGCAGGTTCAGGAGGTTTCCAAGGCGCTGGCAGGCAAGACCGACCCGATGACAGGCAGCCCGGCCTACGGTTTCCTTGACCCGCTGAAAGGTTGGGGCGGTTTCGGTTTCTACTTCCTGGAGGACCGCGCCTCGGCGTATGCCAAGCATCCGTCCGATCCGGCCTGGCTGTTCGACGCCGACACCATGAAGCCGCGGGTCAACAACCCGGCCTGGGTGCAGGCGATCCAGGATGTGATGGATACGATGTCTGTTCTTCCGCCCGACCAGATCAACGCCGATCCGGGCACAACCGCATTCCAGCAGTTCCTGGCTGGTACCGGTTCGATGATCTGCTGGTGGGGCGATGTCGGTTCCAACGCGCGCACGTCCGACACTTCGGTGGTCGGCGACGTCGTCGGCTTCTCGATCAACCCCGGCTCGGACAAGGTCTACAACTCGGCTGCCGGTGCCTGGGAAACCCCGGCCACGCCGAACTTTGCCCCGAACATGGCCTATCTTGGCTGGGGCATCTATGTCACCAACCGGGTCTCGGGCGATGAGAAGAAGCGCAAGGCGGCATGGTCGGCAGCGGCCCATCTTGGCGGCAAGGACATCAGCCTGTGGATGGCGGCCTATCCGTCGGGCTTCCAACCCTACCGCAACTCGCACTTCCAGTATGACGAATGGGAAGCGGCGGGCTATGACCGGGCCTTCATCGAGGACTACCTCGGCTCCAACGCCGACAGCTACAACCACCCGAACGCGGCAATCGAGCCGCGCATCCCCGGCATCTTCCAGTACTATTCGGTGGCCGAAGACGAACTGGCGAAGATCTACGCTGGGCAATATGCCAGCGCGCAGGAAGGCGCAGACGCCATTGCCGCTGCCTGGGACAAGATCACCGACCAGATCGGTCGTGACAGCCAGATCGCGCTGTACAAGGCCAGCCTGGGGATGTGATCGCCCTTGCCACCAAAGCCAAAGGCCCGGAGGAAACTCCGGGCCTTTGCGTTTGCCCAATCATGCCTGCGATCCCGGCCCGGGACCCTCTCGGCGGCGTCAGGCTATATCAGCGTGTAGACCATGATCCCGACCGTCACCACGATGTAGCTGATGCTCGTCACCCAAAGCGCCGTCCGGTCCTGCGCCACCGCCAGCGCGACATCGCCGCGATGCGCCGTGGTCGAGGCCCGCGCCACCTGTGCCAGCCCCGCGATCACAAAGATGTAGGCCACGAAATAAAGCATATCGATCATCATCAGATAATCGACCTCTGGCAGCTGCGAGTTGGTGGTCAGTTGCAGCACCACCAGCGTCAACAGCGCGCTGATGCCCATGCCGATCCGGCCCTCGACATAGAACGGGTGGATCAGATACACCAGCGCGCCGCAGATCACGATCAGAAAGATCGGCAGGATGATCTTGATGGCATAGGTCAGGGTCGGGCGATGCACCGGCACCGCAAAGGTGACGCGGGAATAGGGCTCCAGTTCGGTCAGCGAGGTATCGCCGAAATTGGTGGGGTAGGGCTGCGACGCGATGGTCAGGGTCGGAGTACCCAGGATGTAGCCCGGCAGCGTCATCTCGGGGTTCATCGACACCGGGTTGTCGTCGGGCACGAAGATCTGGCGCGACGACCCCACCGAATTGTCCTCGAACTCGACGATCAGGCTTTGGTCGTCGAACGGGTATTTCTCCAGCGGCAGTTTCGAGTTGAACTGGCCCTGATAGCGGATCGCCATGTATTTCGACCCGTCCGGCAGGTCCTGCGGCGCCTCGTAAAGCGGGGTCGGGATGTGGCCCCAAAGCTGGAACGGGTTCATGTATTCCAGCGTCAGCGACGGGTCGATGTCGGGATTGGTCCAGCGCAGCCAGATATAGAAATCCATGGCGTAGCTGTGGGTCTGCAGGTCAAGCTGCTGGATATCGTTGATGTAGACCCCGACGGCGA
>JANNKX010000226.1:0-7485 GCA_031396505.1 Rhodobacterales bacterium | reverse complement strand
ACGGGGCGGCCTACAAGGCAGCCCCCGAAGTGCTGTGGGAGCTGGGCGCGGATGTGATCCGCATCGGTGTCGCCCCGAACGGCAAGAACATCAATGAGATGTGCGGGTCCACCCATACCCAGACGGCCGCAGAGGCGGTGGTGGCGCATGGCGCGGATGTGGGGATCTGTCTGGACGGCGATGCCGACCGGGTGATGATCCTGGATCAGCACGGCACGGTGGCGGACGGCGATCAGATCATGGCATTGCTGGCCACGCGCTGGGCCGCCGAAGGGCGGCTGCGCGGCGGGGCACTGGTAGCGACGGTGATGTCCAATCTGGGGTTGGAACGGCATCTGGAACGGCAGGGTCTGCGGCTGGAACGTACGGCTGTCGGGGATCGCTATGTGGTTGAGGCGATGCGGCGCGGCGGGTGGAACCTTGGCGGCGAACAGTCAGGCCATATCGTGATGACGGATTATGCCACAACGGGCGACGGGTTGATTGCGGGCCTGCAGTTTCTGGCAGAAATGGCGCGGACGGGGCAGGCGGCATCGGGGTTGACGCGGCAGTTTGAAACCGTGCCGCAGATGTTGAAAAACGTGCGCTATGGCCTGGGGCAGGAACCGCTGGCAGCGGCGGCGGTCAAGGCGGTGATCGCGGCGGCCGAGGCGCGGCTGGTGGGCAACGGGCGCTTGTTGATCCGCAAGTCGGGAACCGAGCCGCTGGTGCGGGTGATGGCGGAATCCGAGGACGAAAGCTTGTTGATCGAGGTGGTTGACGGGATCGTGGCGGCAGTGGAAGCGGCGGTTTGAGGGAAAATTGACGGCTGTCAATTTCACGGTTTGTGTCATAAAATCAAGATATTAAGAAATTTACGGCGAGTCTTGTTAACACTTTTGAAACATTGCGTGAACGGCATTAAAGCGTGTCCTGCCCAATCAGGTCAGCCGATTGGGCAAGACACGCGGGCATTCAGAGGTGATCCGCTCTCACGTTTGACGAGGGTGGGCGACGGAAAACAGTCGTGGCGCACCATGGCTTATGCGCGCATTATGGGGTTTTCAGCGTCTGCATCACCCCTTCGGCAACTGCCTCGGTCACGCCGGGCATTGCTTGCATGCGTGGCAGCAAGGCCGGATCGCCGGTGCCGAAGATCACGCCGATTTCGGGAAAGCTGGTCTCGACCGACATCCCCATCGCCGCGAGCGACAGGCACATCTGATCGGTTTGCCCGATATGGGCGGCGTCAAGGATCACTTTGATCTGGATTTCTGTCATGGCACCAACATAGGGGTTGCTGCGGATTTCGCCAAGGTCATGCCACAGCCTGCCCTGCCGCCAGCGCCAGCCCCGCACCGACATCGCGCGCAGGCAGCGGCAGGGCGCGCGCCGTGGCGATCAAGCGGTCCCACAGGGCCTGTCCGCGCAACGACGCATCGCTTTGCGCCAGCAGGGCAGCAAGGCCCGCGACATGCGGGCAGGCCATGCTGGTGCCGCGCAGGATGCGGTACATCTCGGGTCGGGGGGCGGCTGACAGGATGCCGACGCCGGGAGCCGCGATATCCACCGTTCCGCCCGCCGGATTGATGCCGCCGCAGGAAAATTCGGCCACATCCAGCATCTGATCCAGTGCGGCGACGGCCATGATCGCGGTGGCATTGGCGGGCGCGCCGACCGGCGCGATATGGCCAAGGCGGCGGGCGGATTCGTTGCCCGCCGCCGCCACGATCAGCGCGCCCTTTTGCAAGGCCATCTGCCCGATCCGTTCATAATCGGGCGAGGGGCCCTCGCCGACGCCGACAGCGCGGCCCAGCGACATCGAAATCACCTCGCACCCCGCACCAATCGCCCACAGCATGCCCGCGATGATATCGCGTTCGCGCCCGGAGCCTGCGTTCGACAGCACCTTGCCGACATGCAGTGCGACATCGGGGGCCACGCCATAGCGCGGCATCCCGCCGCGCGGGCGCGACCCTGCGGCGGTGCCCGCGCAATGGGTGCCATGGCCGTTGCCGTCATCGACGGCTTCGCCGGGGACAAAGCTGCGCTGTGTGATGGCGCGGGTCAGAAAATCGGGGTGTTGCAGATCAATTCCGGTATCCAGAACGCACAGGCGGACGCCCGCACCGGTCAGGCTGGATTGCAAAACACCGGTGGCTTGCAAGCCCCATGTTGCGGCGGGGCTATCCTGAAAATGGTCGGTGGCAAACATCCAGAATTCGGGGCGGACCTCGGCAATCTGATCGGCGTTGATCAGGCGCGACGCGATGCCGGGATTTTCATCCTGATCGAAGACGATGGCGATGCCGCTGTCATCGAGCAGCACGGCGGTGGTTGCGGCATCCACATCGGCCATGTCTTCGGACGCAGTGGAAAAGTCGCGCGCAGAAGTACCGATACAGTCGCGCAGGCAGGCTTGCTGTGCGGCATGATCGACGCCTGTGCGGAACGTCACGATCAGGCCGCCCGTGGGTTGCGGCGGCAGGCTGTCGGGTGGCGGGGCGTCTTGCGGTGGGCACATCGGGCGCATCCTTGTTCGGATCGCGCCAAAGATGGGACGGATTTGCGCGGTGAACAGATTTGATCGCGTGGATAGGCCGGGCTTTGCGCAGGGCGCGCGCGGCTTTGCGCGATTGCCCGCTCATCTTGTGGTTGCGCGCGTGTCAGACGGCAGTAAAGCCGTTATCGACAAACAGGTGGGTCCCGTTGATGAAGCTCGCCTCGTCGGACGCCAGAAACAGCGCGGCGCGTGCGACCTCTTCGGGTTCGGCGATGCGCCCTTGCAGGGTGGCCATGGCGGCATCCGATGCATCAACGCCAAGGGCGGTCAGATCAGCCACTTCGCGCAAACCGTGGGGCGTGCGCACAAAGCCGGGGCAGACGGCGTTGCAGCGGATACCGCGGTCGCGGAATTCGACGGCGATGGTGCGGGCAAACTGATGGCAGGCGCCCTTGGTGGTGCCATAGAGCACCTCCATCGGGGTGGCGGCGACGGCACTGATGGACGAGGTGCAGACGATGGAGCCTGCGCCTTGCGCGATCATGCCGGGCAGCACAGCGCGGGTCATCAGGAACATGGATTTGACGTTGACGGCGTGCAGCCAGTCCCACTCTTCTTCAGTGGTTTCCAGGAAGGGTTTGATGACGATGGTGCCGGCGTGGTTGAACAGCACATTCGCCGGGCCATGGGCGGCGGTGGCCGCATCAACTGCGGCCTGAACTTGGGTGGCATCCGACACATCGGCGGCAAGGGCGATAGCGGTGCCGCCTGCAACGGTGATTTCGGCGACCCGGGCCTGCGCCTGTACCAGATTGCGGTCGATGATGGCGACCTTAGCGCCCTCGGCGGCAAACAGCAGGCTGGCGGCCCCGCCCATGCCGGTGGCCCCGCCGGAGATGATGGCAATCTTGCCCGCAAGTCTGCCCATGATACCCCCAGATGAAACGTGCGGCCAGCATGCCACCGGTGAAGTGATAGTGCGTGGGTTGCCGTCCCGTCAATGTCGGCGGCGGATGTGATTGATCGGCGTGCCTGCGCAAAGCACGGCATGCCCCTGCGCGCCCGTTCCGGGCGGGGACCGCGCGCGACGACAACCTTCTCGCGGCTGTCCAACGCGCAACGTTCCGGGGGGATGGTTGCGGACGGATCCGTTGTTGATCCGGGACGTGCATGCCGGTGGTTCAAAGCCGCTTTGACGGTGCAAGAACCGGCGGTTGCTGCGGCATGCGGCCTTTGCGCCTGCGCAACCTTGCCGACACAGGGGCCTGCGTGTAAGCAAGGGATGCTTCTCTGCGAAGGTTGAACATGGCCGACGATTGCATCGCACACCGCCCTGCCGCGATCGCGTTTGTGGGCGCAATCCCGGGGCATTCGCGGCCGATGGCGGCCGGTGAGGAACGCAGCACGGCAGGTGACGGGGGCGGAGCGCGCAGGTGCGCCGTCACCGTTGGGGTGCGCTGGTGACCATGCTGCGCCGCGCTGTCTATGAGGTGATCGAACCGGGGGCGAAAGCGACACCTGCTGCACGTGTGTTCAGCTATTGCAGCATCGCGGCCATCCTGATCAGTGTGACCGGTGCAGTCGGGTCCACGATGACGTCATTCAGCGATGCGACGCGGACGGCGCTTTGGGGTGTCGAATATCTGACCGGTGCCTTCTTTGTGGTCGAGTATGCGCTGCGGCTGTGGACGGCCGCCGAACATCCGCTGTTCGGCCGGCACGGGGGCGAGCGTGCGGTGAGGCGCTATGCCGCCACGCCGCCCATGGTGCTGGATGCAATGGGGCTGGTGCCACTTGTGCTGATGCTGCTGGTCCCCATGGCCAGCAGCGCGATCTTGATGTTTCAGGTGCTGCGGTTTTTCCGTCTGGCGCGCTATTCGCCGGGGCTGGCCACGGTGGGGCGGGTGCTGATGTCCGAGTGGCGGGCATTGATGGCCACCGGGATGGTTGGCGTCGGTATGTTGCTGTTGGCTGCAACCACGATGTATCTGCTGGAACGCGAGATCCAGCCTGACCACTTTGGCAGCATTCCGCAAGCGATGTACTGGGCCATCGTGACACTTGCGACAGTGGGCTACGGCGATGTGGTCCCGGTCACAGTTGCGGGCAAAATCGCAACCGGGGGTGTGATCATCGGGGGGTTGATCTTCTTTGCCCTGCCGATCGCCATTATCGCCTCCAGCTTTCTGGCCGAAATGCGACGGCGGGATTTCAACATCAATTATGGCATGGTTGCCCGCGTGCCACTTTTTTCGACACTGGCGGCGATCGACGTCGCCGAGCTTTGCAGCTGCCTGAAGGCCCGCCGGGTGCCGCGCGAGGCGGTGATCGTGCGCAAGGGTGATGCAGGGGAAAGCATGTTCTTCATCGCCCGGGGCGAGGTTGATGTGCTGATCCCCGGTGGTGCCGTGACCTTGCGGGAGGGCGACTTTTTTGGCGAGATTGCGGTGGTCGGGCGCACGATGCGGACTGCCACTGTCATTGCGCGGCGCGGCTGCGATCTGCTGGTGCTGGATTCGGTCGATTTGTTGAAACTGACCGAGGCGAACCCGGACGTGCAGACAAGACTGGACGCGGCCATCGCGACGCGTGGGGCCGGGGCGATGCCCCCGGCCCTGCCGGTCTAAAGCGGGGTTACACGCACCCCGGTCTTAGTTCCGCGCGCGGTCGACCATCTTGCCCTTGGAAATCCAGGGCATCATCGCGCGCAGTTTCTCGCCGACCTTTTCGATCTGGTGTTCGTCGTTGATGCGCCGCGTGGCCTTGAAGAACGGCTGACCAACCGCGTTTTCCTGCATGAAGTCGCGCACGAATTTACCGGTCTGGATATCGGTCAGCACCTCTTTCATCCGCGCCTTGGTTTCGGCGTAAGGCAGGATGCGCGGGCCGGAAACGTATTCGCCGTATTCGGCGGTATTGCTGATGGAATAGTTCATGTTGGCGATGCCGCCTTCATAGATCAGGTCCACGATCAGCTTCACCTCGTGCAGGCATTCGAAATAGGCCATTTCGGGCTCATACCCCGCCTCGACCAGCGTCTCAAAGCCCATGCGGATCAGTTCCACCAGACCGCCACACAGAACCGCCTGTTCGCCGAACAGGTCGGTTTCGCATTCCTGACGGAAGTTCGTCTCGATGATGCCCGACCGCCCACCACCGATGGCGCTGCAATAGGACAGGCCGATTTCCATCGCGCGGCCGGTTGCGTCCTGATGCACAGCCACAAGGCAGGGCACGCCGCCGCCCTTGGCGTATTCGCCGCGCACGGTGTGGCCGGGGCCTTTGGGGGCCATCATGATCACGTCGACGCCGGGTTTGGGTTCGATCAGGCCAAAGTGTACGTTCAGGCCATGGGCAAAGGCGATCGCGGAACCTTCGCGCAGGTTGTCATGGACGTATTTGCGGTAGGTGTCGGCCTGCAGTTCATCCGGCATGGTGAACATGATAAGGTCGCACCATTTGGCAGCCTCGGCGATATCCATGACCTTCAGGCCCTCGGCCTCGCACTTTTTGGCGGATGCGGAACCGGGGCGCAGGGCCACAACAACGTTTTTCGCGCCACTGTCACGCAGGTTCAGGGCGTGGGCGTGGCCCTGAGAGCCGTAGCCGAGGATGGCGACCTTTTTGTCCTTGATCAGGTTGATGTCGCAGTCACGGTCATAATACACGCGCATGGGCGTTTCTCCTGTGGTTGATGGCTGCACAATAGGGAGTTTTGCGTGGTGATGGCTGCGAAGTTTGACGCAGATTGATTTTTGTGCAAAAAATCATGCGTATAATTTGGTATATGTGGGATTATCATGCAGATCGACGATGCCGACCGCCGTATCCTGCGCCAGCTTTTGGCGGAACCGGATTTGCCGACGCAGGCCTTGGCTGCACGGGCCGGGGTGACGACCGCCACCTGTTGGCGCCGGTTGGAGCGGTTGGTCGAGGCAGGCATCATCAAGGCGCGCTGTGCGGTGATCGACTGGCACGCCTTGGGATACGGGGTCGAGGTCAGTTTGCGGTTCACGCTGGACAAGACCGATCCGCGGGCGTTTGACGAATTTCTGGGCGCGGCGCGTCTGGTGCCGGAGGTGGTGGCGATCGAGACGTTTCTGGGCCGGGTCGATGTGCGGCTGAACGTGATTGCGCGCGACATGGCGCAGTATCAGCAGGTGTATCGCAGCCGCATCCTGACCCTGCCGCATATCGCCGATATCGAGGCATTGATGCTGATCGCGACAATCAAGGACAGCGAGGCGTTGCCGGTATGATTGATCTGGATGACACGGACCGCGCCCTGCTGCGCGCGTTGGTGCAGGACGGCACGCAGAATGCGGGCGCCTTGGGGCGGCGGTTCGGCCTGAGCCAGCCGGGGGCATGGCGCAGGATCAAGCGGTTGCAGGATGCGGGTGTGCTGGCGGGGCAGCGGGTGGTGGTGGACAAGCCGGCCCTGGGGTTCGGCGTCACGGTTTTTCTGGGCATCAAGCTGGCCACCAAGGGGCGGGTCAGCCTTGAGGATTTTGAACGCGCGGTGACGGCGATCCCGGAGGTGCAGGTTGTGCAGCATGTGCTGGGGCTGTTTGATTACCGCCTGCGGGTGGTGGCGCGGGATATTGCGGATTTCGAACGCATTCTGCGGCGGCGGATCATGACCTTGCCCGGCGTGGGGCAGGTGGAGGCAAATGTGCTGTTGACCGAAGAGCGGTTGGTGGGGCCGATCTGACAGATCGGGGGCTTTGCCCCCAAACCCCCAGGATACTTGAGCAGAGAGGAAGGGGCTGGCCTTTGACGGGCGTCGCATCATATTCTGCGGCAACCTTGTGAGGAGTTGCTTGATGACCGCATTGCATGCCGATGTTGACGACGGTGGATTGGATGAGTTTTCGGTGGTGTTCACGGACCGATCCCTGAACCATATGTCGCGGAAATTTCAGGGTGTGATGAACGATATATCAGCCATGCTGCGCGAAGTTTATGCGGCGGATGCGGTGGCCTTGGTGCCGGGCGGCGGGTCT
>JANNKX010000214.1:0-29555 GCA_031396505.1 Rhodobacterales bacterium | reverse complement strand
CCCCCCCCCCTTCGCCGTCCGTCACGCAGGTTCTGCGTTTCGCATCGCCCACATCGCGGCAAAGGCAGGGCGCGCCTGCAGGGTGTTCAGCCACACTGTCAGGGCAGGGAAATCGGCGAAGGCCGCCGCGTGGCCCTGCGCATACCGCACGCATTCGGCGGTGTTGATATCGGCCACGGTAAAGCGGTCACCAACCAGATAGGGGTGTGCTGCCAGATGCGCCTCCAGCCGCGCAAAGGGGCGTTGCAGCCTGGCCGCCGCGGCGGCGATGATATCATCGGCCTGGGCGGTCTGGCCGTAATCGACGCGCGCATACAGGATGTCGATGGCGGGCCCTTCAATGGCCGATGCCGCATGCAGCGCCCATTGCGCCATCAACGCGGTTTCCGCCGCATCCCGGGGGCCCAACGCGCCGCCATAGGCCATCGCCAGATACAGCGTGATGGCCATCGATTCTGTCAGTGTCACATCACCGTCTGTCATGCAGGGGATTTGCCCTTGCGGATTGATCGCCAGATATGCGGGCGACGTGGTGTTCAAGGGTGATCCGGCGGCCTGCGGATCGGGCAGGCGGTAGCCTTGGATGACCGGCACATGGGTAAAGTCCATGCCGATCTCGCCCATCAGCCAGACCGGGCGCGACGCGCGGCTGCGATAGACGCCGTAAAGGGTGACCATGGCAGATATCCTTTGCGCAGGGGCTCGGGCGCACCCTAATGCGGCGCGGATCAAAGCGAAAGGCCACGCCGCGCCTGTTCACGCAAACTGTTACAACCCGTGATTGAGACGCGCCCCCGCGTCTTGCGCAAACACTTGCGTTTTCACGGACAATTCGCGCGCGCGTGATGAATCGCGCTTGCCCTAACCGCGCGGCTGCGTCAACTTTTGTGGCATGACGGACGCGGACCCCAGACCTGCGACAGCCCAGCTGATTGAACGTGACCAGAAGGCCGAAATCGTGGATCGGCTGTATGATGTTGCGGTCGATCCTATTCGGCTGGAAGAATTGCTGGCGGTGTGGGAGGGCAGCGCCGCCCCGCTGCGCGTCGGGTCTGTCGACAACGCCATCCTGTTCGATGACCCTGACATTGATGCGCATCTGACGCGCGCAACCGTGTTTCTTGACCGGTACGAGGCGTCGCAAAAGGTGCTGGGCGACCGGACAATCCTTGAATCCATTCCGCGCGCGGCGGCGTTTCTGTCCGACGGCGGCGCGGTGATCGCCGGGTGCAACCGGCCCGCCGTGCAGGCCTTCGGTATTGCCGATGGCGGCCCGATTGCGGCACTGCCCTTCGATCCCGCCGATATCGACATTCTGCGCGGCGTGGTGCGCAAGGTGGCGGCGCGCCGCGATGCCAAGATCGTCACCCTGCGGATCCGGTCACGGACCACGGGCAGCCCCGTGATCATGCGTGTCAGCCCGGTGGACAGCGCAGCCAGACCGCCCCTTGCCCTTGTTCTGTCCACCGAGCTTGTCTGGCCCGAAGGGTTTGCCGTGACGGTGCAAGAGGCGTTCGGCCTGACAGCGGCCGAGGTGGCCATCGTGCAGGGCATCACGCTGGGCCTGCCGTTGAAAGATATTGCCGATGCGCGCGGGCGGTCCGTGGAAACCGTGCGCACCCAAGTGCGCAGCATTCTGGCCAAGACCGAAACACACAGCCAGTCCGAACTGGTGCGTGTCGTGCTGGGGTTGATGGACGTGGCCTTGATCCCGACCCAAGGGGCAGCGGGGGCTGTGACAGGCTCGCTTGCGCCGATCCCGTTTCAGTCGCTGCGCGGTGCCGATGGGCGGCGGCTGGACTGGATCACCTTTGGCGCACCCCAGGGGCGGCCCGTCTTGTATATGCATCTGGATTACGGTCTGATCCGCTGGCCCGCGCGCGCCGAACGTGCAGCAGTGCAGCGCGGCTTGCGTATCATCGTGCCAGTGCGCGCAGGCTATGGGCGCAGCGATCTGCATGCCAAGGGCCAGGATCATCTGACCGGCGTCGTGACCGATTATGCGGCGGTGCTGGATCATCTGGGTCTGCGCGATACGGTCGTCATTCCGCAAGGTGCTGATCTACGCTTTGCCCTGTTGCTGGCGCAGACGCGCCCCGATCTGGTGCATGCCATCGTTGGCTGTGCCTGCCAGTTGCCGCTGCGCACTGCCGCGCAATATGAACGCATGGACAAATGGCAACGCTTTATCCTAGCCAACGCGCGCTATGCGCCAAAGGTGCTGCCATTTCTGGTCAAGGCGGGCTTTTCGCTCGCGCGGCGTTTGGGCAAGGCTGCGTTCTTTACCCAAGTCAACGGCGGATCACCCGCCGACATGGCGACATTCGCGCGGGCGGATGTACGCGCCGCCGTGCTGGAAGGGTCCGAAGTCTGCATGAGTGCCGATCACCTTGCGGCCGAGGCGTTTACCCGCGAATGCATCAGCTCGGAAAAAGACTGGTCGGCGCTGGTGCGCGATGCCCGCGTGCCCGTGCGCCTGTTGCAGGGCGATCAAGACCCGCAAACGCCAGTGCAGTCGATCCGCGAGTTGATGGTGGATTATCCCCATCTTGATATCAGCTTTTTGCCTGACACCGGGCAGTTGCTGTTTTTTGCCGAATGGCCGCATGTGCTCGATGAAGTCGCCGCGCGCCTTCCCGCAGAGATTCTGTCCGATCGGTAAAATAATCCGAAAGCATACCGCAAATGGGGTATGCGCGTGCCTGCCTGAAGGGACTACACCACAGGTATTGAACGGCACGGCTTGCGACGATCATTCTTTCAGAGACCCCTTGTTTTGACCCCCAACAGGGCGGCGGTTGCTGGGAACCGCCGCCCTGAAACCGCTTTGCGGCATGGCCATGCCGATGCGCCGTCATCCCGCCTTGGCCTTGTTCACCACCCGCGCTAAGATGCCCGTCGGGCAGTCAGGCGAGGGGCGAAGATGGCGATATGGGGCGGATTTGCGGGTATCACCATGCTGGCCCTTGCCACTGCGGCGCAGGCGCACCCGCATATCTTTGTCGATACCACGGTCGAGGCAATCTTTGATGATCAGGGCCGGGTGACGGCCCTGCGCATCGGGTGGACCTATGATGAGTTTATCTCGCTTTCCATCATCGAAAGTCAGGATCTTGATCCCGACTATGACGGCATCCTGACGCCGGATGCGCTGGCCGCGTTGTCGGGGTTCGATATGGACTGGGACGCGGGTTTTGCCGGCGATACCTTTGTCACACAGGCCGGGGCGCCCGTGGCCCTGGATGGCCCTGCCGATTGGACGGCCAGCTACAGTGACGGCAAGGTCGCCTCAATCCATGTCCGGCGGCTGACAAATCCGGTTGCGGCACCCGTGGTGATCCAGTCCTATGATCCCGGCTTTTACACTGCCTATACTATTGTCGGCACGCCCCGGATCACCGGGCGCGCGGGGTGCACGGCAGAGCTTTTCACGCCCGATACCACGGCCGCCGACGCAGCCCTGCTGGCCGAACTGGCAAAACTGCCCACCACCGCCGATATCGAAATCTCCTATCCCGCCGTCGGCGCGATCTATGCACAGGATATCCGGATTACATGCAGCGACGAATAGTGTTGTCCGGCCTTGTGGTGTTGGGTGCCCTCCTCGCCCTGTGGGCCACGGGCGCATTTACCCAACTGACCGCATGGGCACTGGGCGAACAGCGCGCCGTGCAGACCGCCCTCGCGCGCGCCTTGCGCGGGGTGCGTACGGGGGATGCGGGCGCGCTGGCGGCGCTGCTGGCCGTGTGTTTCAGTTATGGCTTTTTGCATGCTGTCGGCCCCGGTCATGGCAAGGTGCTGATTGGCGGCTATGGCGTTGCGCGCCGGGTCGCGGTGCTGCCCCTGATGGGTATCGCCTTTGCCGCCTCCATGGCGCAGGCCGCCGTGGCTGTGGGCATTGTGGCCAGCCTGTTTGCCGTGCTGGGCTGGACGCGCGAGGCCGTGCTGGGGATCAGCGAGGATGTGATCGCGCCTATCGGGCATGGTCTGGTCGCACTGGTTGGCGCATGGCTGGTCTGGCGTGGTGCGCGCAGGATCTGGCAACAGCGCACATCAGCAGGGCAGGGTGCGCCTCACGACCATCATCCTGATCACCACCATGACGCCCACTGCGGCCACGCCCATGGCCCCAGCCTTGATCAGGTCACCGCCCTGACCGGCTGGCGCGATACCGCCGCCCTGATCGCAGGCATTGCGATCAGGCCCTGTTCGGGTGCGCTGTTCCTGTTGATCCTGACCTTTCAGATGGGCATTGCACCCGCCGGTATCGCCGGCGTGTTCGTGATGGGTCTTGGCACCGCCAGTGTCACTGTCGCCGTCGCCCTGCTGGCCGTCTGGTCGCGCGAGGGCGCGCTGGCCACCCTGTCGGACAGCCGCCTTGCGCGTGCCCTGCCGGTGATCGAGATGATCGCCGGGGCCGCCGTCATCATCGTCGTTGCCCAAATGCTGCGCATGGGCATCTGACGCCGCTTGCCTTGCCATGACCTGCGGCGTAATCGGGTGCCATGACCCCCCGATGACCCTTCCCGCCCATGCGCGTGCCACGCTGCTGTTGGGGCTGCCCCTGATTGGCAGCCACCTTGCGCAATCGGCCTTGCATGTGACCGATACGATCATGCTGGGCTGGTACGGCGTCACCGAACTTGCTGCCGTCGTGCTGGGCGCGTCATCGTTTTTCGTCATCTTCATCCTTGGCGCGGGCTTAGCCCAGGCCGTCATGCCCATGGTCGCCGCAGCCCTTGGTCGCCGCGATGAGGTGCAGGTGCGCCGCGATACCCGCATGGGCATCTGGCTGTCCATCGGTTACGGCCTGCTTAGCTATCCGCTGTTCTGGTGGTCTGCCCCCATTCTGCTGGCCCTCGGGCAGGATGCAGATGTCGCGGCCCTTGCACAGGATTACATGCGCATCGCAGGCCTTGGCATGATCCCCGCCCTTATCGTGATGACGCTGAAAAGTTTCCTCGCCGCCATGCACCGCACGCAGGTCGTCTTGTGGGTCACTGTCGCGGGCGTCGGGATTAATGCGCTTGCCAATTACGCGCTGATTTTCGGTTATTGGGGCGCACCCGAACTGGGTGTGAAAGGCGCGGCCATCGCGACGCTGTTCACCCAAGTCATCAGTCTTGCGCTGATGGGGCTTTATGCCCACCTGCACCCCGATCCTGCCCGCTTTCACATCTGGCAGCGGTTCTGGCGCGCCGACCCCGTCGCCTTGCGCCAGGTGTTCCGCCTCGGCTGGCCGATTGGGGTGCAGGGGCTGGCCGAGGCCGGGTTGTTTGTCGCCACGGCCATGATGATCGGCACCATCGGCAAGGTCGAGCTTGCCGCCCACGGCATCGCGATGGAGGTGGTCAGCCTTTGCTTCATGATGCATGTGGGCCTTGCCAACGCCGCCACCATTCGCGCCGGGCGCGCCGATGGCGCGGGCGATGCGCGCGGTTTGCGCGACGGGGCCAAGGCCGCACTGGCGCTGTCGGGCATCGTGGGTGCCGTCGTCATCGCGCTGTTCGTGCTGTTTCCCGCGCCGCTGATCGCTCTTTTCCTTGACGCGGATCAACCCGAAACCCCCGCCATCATCGCCTATGGTACGGGTTTGCTGGCCGTGGCCGCCGTCTTCCAGATCGTCGATGCCGGGCAGGTCATGGCGATGGGCCTGTTGCGCGGGTTGCGCGACACGCGCGTGCCCATGGTGATTGCCACCATCAGCTACTGGTGCATCGGCATCCCCGCAGGCTGGCTTTTGGGCCTGCACTGGGGCTATGGCGGCATGGGTGTCTGGTGCGGCCTTGTCATCGGCCTGATGGTTGCCGCCATCACCCTGATGTGGCGGTTCTGGACCCGCGCACCCCGTCCCGCCTGACCGCATTTTCTGTCGAAAAGTATCCTCGGGAGGCCGCACATGGAATGTGCGGCATGGGGGGCAGACAGCCCTCCATCTTTGCATCCCGCAGTATCAGTCGCGTTTGAACGCCCCGCGCAGCGCATCGCCAAAGGCGGTGCCTGCGACCGGGGCGTTCTGCGCAGGCATCTTCACGGGCGCCGCGCGCCGTTCTTCGCGCGGCGCCACCTCTGCGTTATCCTTGCGCATCGTGAGGGCAATCCGCTTGCGCGCCACATCCACCTCCACCACCCGCACCCGCACCACATCGCCCGCTTTCACCACCTCATGCGCGTCCTTCACGAACCGGTCCGCCAACTGGCTGACATGCACCAGCCCGTCCTGATGCACGCCGATATCCACAAACGCCCCGAACGCCGCCACGTTCGTCACCGTCCCCTCCAGGCTCATCCCCGGCTTCAGGTCGCGGATGTCATCCACCCCGTCCGCAAATGTTGCCGTTCGAAACGCCCCGCGCGGATCGCGCCCCGGCTTTTCCAGTTCCGCCAGAATATCCTTCACCGTCGGCAGCCCGAACCGCGCATCCACGAAATCCCGTGCTTCCACCGCTTTCAAGACCGCCCCATCCGCCATGATCGCCCGGATATCCCGCCCGCAGGCGGCCACGATCCGGCGTGCCAGATCATAGGCCTCCGGATGTACCGATGATGCATCCAAGGGCTCCTTGCCCCCCGTCACGCGCAAGAAGCCCGCCGCCTGTTCAAATGCCTTCGGCCCCAGACGCGGCACCTTCAGCAAATCGCGGCGCGAGGCAAACGCCCCGTGCGCATCGCGGTGCGCCACAATCGCCTCGGCCAGCCCCGGCCCCACCCCTGATACCCGCGCCAAGAGCGGGCCTGATGCCGTATTCAGATCGACCCCAACCGCGTTCACCGCATCCTCCACCACCGCCTCAAGACTGCGCCCCAGCCGTGACTGGTCCACATCGTGCTGGTATTGCCCGACGCCAATCGCCTTGGGTTCGATCTTCACCAACTCCGCCAGCGGGTCCTGCAACCGCCGCGCAATCGACACCGCCCCCCGGATCGACACATCGAGATCCGGAAATTCCTTTGCCGCAAGTTCGGACGCCGAATAGACCGATGCCCCCGCCTCGGACACGATCACCTTGGTGGGTCTTGGCCCCGCTGGCAGGGCGCCAATCACATCGCCCACCATCTTTTCCGTCTCGCGGCTGGCCGTGCCATTGCCGATCGCAATCAGGCCCACCCCATGCGCCCGGATCAGGCGCGCGAGTTCCACCTGTGCCCCGCGCAGGTCATTCTTCGGCTGAAACGGATAGACCGTCGAGGTCGCAAGCACCTTGCCCGTGCCGTCCACGACCGCCACCTTCACCCCCGTCCGGATGCCGGGATCAAGGCCCATCGTCGCCCGCCCGCCCGCAGGGGCCGCCAGCAGCAAATCCTTCAGATTGCGCGCGAACACCCGGATCGCCTCGGCTTCCGCCGCCTCGCGCAGGTCCGACATCAGATCAAGGGTCAGGCTGGTCTTGATCTTGATCCGGAAGGCCCATGCCGCTGCCTCGCGCAGCCAGATATCGCCCGCCCCGTCGCTCTGCGCCATCAGCGCCGCCGCACAAGCCCGCTCGCCCGTCGATGCCCCGCGTGCTGCATCCGCATCTACCGCCAGATCAAGGCTGAGAAACCCCTCATTCCGCCCGCGCAGCATTGCCAGAACGCGGTGCGACGGGGCGCTGGCAAAGGGTTCGGAATGTGCGAAGTAATCTGAAAACTTCGCCCCCTCCACCTCTTTGCCCGCCACCACGCGCGCCTCCAGCCGCCCGACCTTGCGCATATGGGCGCGCAACTGGCCCAAAAGCCCCGCCTGTTCTGCCAACCCTTCGGCAATGATATCGCGCGCGCCTTCGAGCGCTGCTTTGCTGTCCGGCACGGCTTCGGTCACAAAGCCCTGTGCAAGGGTTTGTGGATCAGCCCGGCGATTGGCTAACACCGCATCGACCAGCGGCTGCAAGCCATTTTCCCGCGCGATCATCGCTTTGGTCCGGCGTTTTGGTTTGAAGGGCAGATAGATATCCTCCAGTTCCGCCTTGGTCGTGGCCCGCCCGATCGACAATGACAGTGCATCCGTCATCTTGCCCTGATCCGTGATGGATCCCGCAATCGTCGTCCGCCGCGCCTCCAGCTCGCGCAGATACGTCAGCCGCTCTGCCAGATTGCGCAATTGCGTGTCATCAAGGCCCCCCGTCGCCTCTTTGCGATAGCGTGCGATGAAGGGCACGGTGGCGCCTTCGTCCAGCAGGGCCATCGCCGCCGTGACCTGCGCCCTCTGTGCGCCGATTTCGCCTGCGATGGTCTGGGGAATGCTGGCAACGGTCATGGGCGGGCTCCTTCGAAGATGAAGGGCGACCATAGCGGCAGTGTGCGGCAGGGTGAAGATGGTACCGATGGCCCGGCTCGAACGGGCGACCCCTAGATCCACAATCTAGTGCTCTAACCAACTGAGCTACATCGGCACACAAAGCGCGAGATAGCGCCATGCCCTATCGATTGCAAGAGGCCGATTGCAATAGCGCGAACGCCGCGCTACGCCCTGAAAGACACTGATGAGGCAGGCATGGGCATCGACAAGCAAAGCGACGTTGCAGCAAATATCCAGATCGGTCCAACCGACAGCGGGATGGTGCGCATCTACATCGAGGCTGACGGCGGGGTGGAATTGCCGCTGGATTTCGACCCCGAAGAGGCGGACGAGATTGCCGAAGAATTGCGCGCGGCGGCAGAGGCTGCACGCGCCATGGCGACCAAGGGCAGACGGCGATAAGGTGCTTGCACGCACCGCACACGGCACTTTTTGACAGAAAGTGCGTGCAAGCACGCATCCTACCGGAATTCCCCGAATCCCGGATCGCGCAGCCCCTGCAGGCGTAACGCCGCACAACGCGCGAATGTGCGGTGGATGACGCGGCGGCGGGCCGGGGTCAGCGGCGTCAGCGGCCCCATCCGCATCACCTCGGCATCATAGGCATCCGCCAGAATCAGGCCCGTGTCCGCTGGCAGCAGGCCGGTCGGGAAATCGGCATCCACCGCCCAGAAGAAT
This sequence comes from Rhodobacterales bacterium, assembly GCA_031396505.1. GTDB lineage: Bacteria > Pseudomonadota > Alphaproteobacteria > Rhodobacterales > Rhodobacteraceae > JAAFHS01. The sequence goes on along the minus strand of JANNKX010000214.1, from coordinate 20,599 downwards.
CGGTCGCACCAGTCCAGATACCCCTGCCACTTGCGGTCCGTCACATAATCCGTGCGGCCCGATTTGCATTCCACGATCCAGACCTCGCCCTTCGGTCCCAGCCCCATCACATCGACGCGCAGGCCGGGGGCGGGCACCAGTTCTTCCACGCAGACGAAATCATGGCTGCGCAAATGCCGACAGACGCCGCGCGCAAGGCGCGCACCCGCCATAAGCGGCAACAGGGGATCGGTGGTCAACATGGCAAAATGATGAACGAAAGATGAACATCTGGCAAGCCCCCGGCGCGGCAAAGACAGCCCCTTGCGCAGAGCGGTGATCGCGCCTACCTATTGGGGTGGCGGGTTCTGCTCTTCTCGTGTTTGGCCCTTTTCCAGTGGCCGATAAGCATCTCCGAGGGAGCTGGCTCTGCCAGGGTCCAGGCCCTGGTATCTGGCGACCAACCTGAACACTCAGGCTCTCGGGAAATTCACGCCTTCACGGCTGCTGCGGGCCCGCCACCTGCATCACCCAAGCGGCGGGCCGCAGGATCAGGCTTCGGGCTTGTTTTCACCGCGCCCGCCCAGCAGCCATAGCACGGCACCAACGACCACAAGGCCGATCTTGATGCCCCACGCCGGGCCTTCGCCCCATGTATAGATCCACGCAAGCAGTGTCGGGACCCGGTCAAGGTAGTTGAGAACAATGGCGAGAATGCCAAGAATGAAAGCCAAAGAACCGATCTGACGCATATCAAAACTCCAAAACCACACAGGTCTGCAGGCTGCATGGCCCGCTTTCGCGCGTCAAGTCGGGGATTCCCTCACGCCTGTCGTGCAGCACGGCCCTGTTGCAAGGATGTGTCGGTCGCACGACACGCATCTAGAACGCCGCAGGCTGCGCCTCCCGCGCCATGTGATCGAGCACGGCATTGACGAATTTCGCCTCTTTTCCGTCCGGAAAGAATGCCTTGGCCACGTTGACATATTCGTTGATCGTTACCTTCGGCGGCGTCGGCATATCCACCAGCTCCGCCCCCGCCGCCCGGAACAGCGCCCGCAGCACCGGATCGATCCGGTCGATCGGCCATTTTGCCACCAGCGCGCGGTCCGTCATCTGGTCAACCTTGGCCTGCCAGTTCACCGCCCCGTCCACCACCGCCCGAAAATGGCTGACGTCGCCTTCCGCCATCTCGTCACCGTCATAGACCGCGCCAAAGCGATGCGTCTCGAACTCTGTCTGCACCGCCTCAACCGTCTGGCCGCTGACCTCCATCTGGAACAGCGCCTGCACCGCATAAAGCCGTGCTGCCGACCGCATCTGTTTCTTATCCGTCATGCCCGAAAACCGATCCCCTTGGTCGCCGCCGCCCACTTGCGCGACAAGGCCACCAGATGCAAGGCCGCCAGCGCCGCCCCGCCGCCTTTGTTCTGCCCGCCCGCATCCGCCCGCACCACCGCCTGCGCCCGGTTTTCCACCGTCAGAATGCCGTTGCCGATGCACGCCCCTTGCAAACCCAACAACGACAGCGCGCGCGAGCTGTCATTGCACACCGTATCGTAATGCGTGGTTTCCCCCCGGATGATGCAGCCCAGTGCCACATAGCCATCGAACTTTGCCTGCCGTTCGGCCATGGCAATCGCCGTTGGCACCTCCAAGGCGCCCGGCACCTCGACCAGCTCCATCTCGGCCCCGCAGGCCGCAGCCGCCGCGCGCGCGCCTGCCACAAGGTCATCCGCGATGTCCCTGTAATAGGGTGCCACAACGATCAACAGCTTCACCGGCTTGTCAAACACCGGCATCGGCAGCGTGTAATGGGTTTCCGCAGTCGCCATGATCAATGCTCCGGAATGGGATGGGTGCCCGCAATCGACAGGCCATAGGCTTCCAGCCCCACCACGCGCGGGGCCGCCGAATTTGTCACCAGTGTGATCTCGCTTAACCCCAGCGATGACAGGATTTGCGCCCCCAGCCCGTATTGCCGCAAGGTTTGCGGGCTGTGTTCGCCCGGTTCCACCAGTTTCATCGTGGTATCGCGCAGCAACACCACCACGCCCCGCCCCGCCTGCGCAATCAGCCGCATCGCGCGCGGCAATTCGCCCCCTGACCCCACGCCCAGCACATCCTCCAGAGGGTTCAGCGCATGCACCCGCACCAGCACAGGGCCGGGCGCGGAAAGATCGCCCTTGGACAACACCACATGTTCATCGCCATGCGTCTCGTCCGCATAAACCCGCATCAACCAATCGCCGCCATGCGCAGACGTGACACTGCGCACCGCCTTTTCGCTGATCAGATTGTCATGGCGACGGCGATAGGCGATCAGGTCGCTGATCGTGCCCACTTTCAGGCCATGCCGTTGCGCAAACGTGATCAGGTCCGGCAGGCGCGCCATCGATCCGTCGTCATTCATGATCTCGCAGATCACACCCGACGGGTTCAGCCCCGCAAGGCGGCTGACATCCACCGCAGCCTCGGTATGGCCCGCGCGCACCAGCACACCGCCATCGCGCGCGCGCAGCGGGAACACATGCCCCGGTGTCGCAATGTCCGCAGCCCCCTTGGTGGGGTCGATGGCAACCGATACCGTGCGCGCGCGGTCCGCCGCCGAAATGCCGGTGGTCACGCCTTCGCGCGCCTCGATCGACAAGGTAAAGGCCGTCTCGTGGCGGCTGGAGTTCTTCGGGCTCATCAGCGGCAGGCCCAACGCCTCAATGCGGGCGGCAGGCAGCGCGAGGCAGATCAATCCGCGCCCATGCGTCGCCATAAAGTTAACCGCCTGCGGCGTGCACATCTGTGCCGGGATCACCAGATCGCCTTCGTTTTCGCGGTCCTCATGGTCGACCAGAATGAACATACGGCCATTGCGCGCGTCCTCGATGATCTCCTCGACCGAGGAAATCGCGTCAGAGTATTCTGTTTTTCCGTTGGTCATGGCGGGCGCCCCAGATGTTTGCCGCTCTCTATCGCGCCACGCCGGGATTTGCCAGAGAGACAGCGCCGCATCGACGCGCGGGCACTGTGCAGCCTTTTGGGCACCTGAACCCCGCAGACGACCGGATCGTCCTGCATCATGCCGGATGCGCCACTCGCCCCATTTCGGCACGCCTTAACACTGTTCACACAATGTTTCAAAAGTGTTAACGCGGCCTGTGGATAACTTTTTATGCAATTGAAAAATATACGCAAATCAGAAAATTGACAGCCGTCAACTTTACCTCCAAAACCGCGCATACCCCGCCAGCCGCCCCTGCGCCTTGGCCAATAATCGCATCGCCAGACCCGGATGCGGAATATCGCCGGTCGCCAGACGCTCCACCACCACTTCCACCGGGCAGGGCCGTCCGCTGACCGGATCAAAGTATCGCGGATAGTCAATCAGTGCCGCATGCACCAGATGCACCAGATCCACCCGCGCCACCCGGCGCGCGACGATTGACCCCAGATCCGTCGTCAACCCCCACCCGGCATAAAATGGCGCGCCCAGACAGGTGACCGGTTTGCCCCGCAGCAACGCCTCGAACCCCAGCAGCGATGTCATCGTCCAGACCGCATCACAGGCCGCAATCAACGCCATCGGATCGGCTTGGCGCGCCACCACATCCGCCACACCTTGATCCGTCACCAGACCGGGGCGCAAACCGGCCTCGACATCGGGGTGCGGTTTGTACACGATCACCGCCCCCGGATTGGCCGCGCGCACCGCCTGCAACAGCCCCAGATTGGTGCGCACATCCCCTGCGCCAAGGCGGATCGACGCGTCATCCTCCACCTGTCCCGGCACCAGAATGCGTGTGCCTGCGGGCAGATCGGGCAGGGCACCCGTCAGATTGTACTTGCTGATCCCGCCCGCGATCAGGCCGGCGATCAGGCGTTCGGCCCGCGCCGCGCCCCCCGGCGGCAACGGCCCCGCAATCAACCGTTCCAGCGCGCTTTCGCGCTGCGGGTCATAGTAAATCCCGCTGTCATCGGTCACCAGCGACAGTGGCGGCACCAGTTCCGCGCCCAGCCCGCGTGACCGCAAGAACCCGTCCTCTACCCGCCGGATCACCGGATGCGACAGCCCCACGGGTTCCTTGCCCGCCCACACCAGCAGCCCCTTGCCCTGCGCCTGCGCCACAGCACGCACCGGATCATCCTGGAACACCAACGGCACCTCGCGCCCGAACACCGCCTGCAACCGCCCGCGTTTCCACAGGCGCATGCCGACGGCCACATGACCCTTGCGATCTTCACGATAGCTGCGCGCCTCGGCTGCGATCTGATCAAGCGCGCCTTCAAAATCGCACAAGGCATCACGGCACGGGTCATACCAAACGGGCATCACAATCATCGCCGCCGCAAACATCTGCACCGGCGTCAGTTCGCGCGCCCGACGCGCCACGGGGCTGCGGTCATCCGTCACGCCCCAGCCTGCATACCACGGCTGGCCGAAAACAACCGGGCGATGCCCCGCCAGAACTGCCTCCCAGCCCAATTGCGATGTGACGGTATACACCGCCTCGGCCCCCTCCAGCAGGCGCCATGGCGAGACCGGATCCTGCAGCAAAACCACCCGCCCGCCCGCGTCCGCCGCCCCGAAATGCCCCGCGCGATGCCCGGTGATGGTTTCGGGATGGGTCTTGATCACGATCCGCGCTTGCGGATTTTCATCCTGCGCCCGTTGCAGCATCGCCGCAAAGCTCGCCTCGCTTGCCCCGCCATGGCGGATCGACGCATCGCCCCGCGTCTGGTCGATCACCAGCACATAACCGGGTTCAGGGACCGCACGTCCCGGATCGTGCATGTTGTATTTTGAAAGATCGCCCGCGCGCAGCCGGTCGATCCCCAGCCGCGCCCGTGCCAGTAACCCGGCATCGTCCAAGGGATGCGTCGCCAGCAGTGTTTCCAGCCGTGATGGTGCAGCGCTGTCAAAATGCACACCCAGATCGTCGATCATCAACCCGATCGGCGCGGCGCCCGCCCGCCCCGGTTTGACCGACCTCAGAAAGGCATCCTCCAGCCGGATCAGCGGCACCTTACACCGCCCCGCGACCGCCGCGCCGCGCCCTGCATAGGGCGACCGCCCCCAGACCACCACGCCGTCGCCCGCACCGGGCCACCCAAAGCGCAGATCATGCCCCGCCAGTGACAGGATGCGCCGCAACCGCGCGTCCCACACAAAACCCGCGTTGTAATGGAAAAGCCGCCGGGGAATAGTCCCGGCGGCCTGATCCATGCGCAATAGCCCAGTCCTAGCCACCGGTCGCAGAGGTCAGCGAGTCTGCAGCACCCGCTGTGCCGGTGATGGCCGACAGCGTCTTTTGGAACTGTACGAACGGCGCCTCTGTCACGTAAACCGTATCGCCGTCGCGGATCACGAAATCGCGCGCCTCGAACATGCCGGTCGGTTGCGTCAGGTCCAACAGATAGACAAACCGCTGATCCCCCGTCAGGTCACTGCGGCCCAATACGGCATTGGCGATTTCCGCCGGTTCGTTGCGGAACACGAAGACTCCCGTCGGGTCGGCCAGCGACGTGGTCAACCCGCCCGCCACGGCAATCGCCTCGATCGCGCTGAGGGTCTGGGTTTCAAACGGCACGCGGTTCTGCGCGCCAGTCGCCCCCAGAATGGTGAAGGCGCGCGTATCCTGTTCGACCACGATCTTGTCATCAGGGCGCAGCGCAATATCCAGACCGGGGTTTTCATACAGGTCCTGCAACCAGACCTTGCCGGTGTGGCCGCCGCGCGTGACACGCACCAGCGCCACCTCCGGCGGGATCGCCGCACCACCCGCCGCCGCAAGCATTGCCGTCAGCATGCGCGTCGGGCGTTCAATCGGATAAACTCCGGGCGCACCAGCCGCGCCAAGCACGGATACCGTCGACCCATCGCCAGCCGCGCGTTGGACCGTCACCTGCGGATCGGGCGTCTGTGTGTCCAGCTTGCGTGTGATCGCCTGCCGCAACCCATCGGGCGTTTGTCCCGCCGCGCGGATACGCCCGGCATAGGGCACAAAGATGAACCCCGCACCATCGACCTGCACCTGGTCCAACAGCGACACGCGCTGACCGGTGTTGCCCAGCAGCGGGTCATCGCGGACGTTTTCAAACACCGTCAGCACCAGCACATCACCGGGATTGATCGTGTCAGACCCCAAGGCCCCGGCATTCCGGAAATCTGCGCCAAACCCGAAGGCAGGCACGACGGATGTGGCGTTGGTCACACGGCTGTTGACCGTCACGACGAAGGCATCGCCCTGCTCCAGCACCGAACCCGCAAAAATCTCGCGTTTGTTCGGACCAGAACGCGGCAAACCGCATCCCGCAACCATGCCAACAACGGCAACAAGGGTCAGGGCCTGCGCCCCCCTCGATACATACTTCTTCACTGCTCGGGCTCCTTTGGTGGAGTATTACCTCAAGTTTTGCCTGCAAGTCTAACGCCGCATTGCAGATTTGGCAAAACCCGAATGTCCGGCCTATGTCACAATGCGCAACTGTTGCCGTGGTGCCGCATGTCCCGATGTCAGTGAATCGTAGGGATCTTCATCCGCCAGCATCATATCGACCACCTGCCGCATCAGTGCGCGCCGCCCGCGCGAGGCATAGTAACCGCCCGGTATCTGGCTGGTTTCCAGCAGATAATGGCGATAATCGCGATAGGCTTTGCTGTCCGGGCGGGTGGCTTGGGCAAAGAAGTCGGGCAGGGCCTGCGTCGAGACGAATTCGGGTTTTGCATAGACCGCATCGCCAAATACCTTGAGCGGAAGTCCGCGCCACAGGACCTGCTGGCCAGCAGTTGAATTCACCGTGACCGCCGAGCGCGCGTGATTGAGCAGTTGCGCCAGTTTGCCCCCGCGCACGAAATGGATGCGATTTTGGACCCCGTGTTCCCGCGCCAGACGCCGGATTTCGCGCCAGACCGCGATGCGCCCATCCTCCAGAGGGTGGGCCTTGAACACCAGATGGTGATGGCGCGGCGCGCCTTTTGCAAATCCCTCCATCACGACGGAAAGAAATTCGGGCATCGACGCAAAGGGCGAATGCTTCAGAAAGCTTGCATCATGCGCCAGTTGCAGGATGACAAGGTGATAGGGAAACCCGCCATTGCGGATGCGCCGCGTCGCCAGCATGCGCTGCCAGCGGTGCATCGGCATGAGGATCAGCCGTTTGAGGTATAGCAGAAATTCCTGCCCGACAGTGATCTGCCGATGCGGGCGAAAATTGCGATAATCCCAGAACCCGGCCAGCACGAACCAATGATACAAGGCCCCCCAGAACATGTGCTGGCGCATGTCGCCCCAATGCGACGGCGTATCAGGCAGGTCCATGTCGGCCTTGGCGAGGGCTGCGCGCATATCGGCGACGGACATGTCCATCAGGCGCGAATGGCCGTTCGATCCGCCGCGTTCATAGGTGATCCAGTAGGGACGCAGGTAACCTTCCTCGAACACATGCACGGTGATACCCGCGGCCTTTGCGGCCGCCACGGCATCGGCGTGAAGGGGGCGCGTATCGCCATACAGCACCAGATCGGTAACCCGCTTTTCCGCCAGTAGCGCGGTAATGGTGGCGGACCAGTCACCCTGCGCGCCGCGATACGGCATATAGCTGCTGGTGGTCGGCCAGAACGCGCGGTCGCCCCGGTTGAACCCCACGCGCCAAACGACAGCCCCCGCCGCCGTCAGCATCTGGCCAAGACGGTGAAAATAGGGCCCATGCGGGCCTTGCAGAAACAGGAAGGTGCGGGTGGTGTTGGGGTCGGTCATCTTGTCTTTTTCGGGCACGGTTGCGGCCCTATTCCATGCAGCATCGGCGGCGCGCAATAAGCAAGCTTTAACCCTCACCACGAAACGACGGCAAAAATGCGGCAAAAGGCGCGTCTTGCCGCAATGGCCGCGGCGGAATAGGTCTGGGGACAGCATAAAGGAGTGTTGCGATGTTCACAGGCATTGTCACGGATGTGGGTGCGGTTCTGGCGATGACGCAGGATGGCGATCTGCGGGTGCGGATCGGCACGGGCTATGACGTGGCGCGGATCGACATTGGCGCGTCGATCGCCTGTGAAGGGGTTTGCCTGACGGTCGTGACGTTGGGAACCAGCCCGCGCAACTGGTTTGACGTGCAGGTGTCGGGCGAGACAGTCAGCAAGACCAATCTGAGTGGCTGGCGGGTGGGCACGCCTGTCAACCTGGAACGCGCGCTGAAGGTGGGGGATGAATTGGGTGGGCATATCGTGTCGGGCCATGTCGACGGGCTGGCCGAGGTGATCGGGGTGGTGCCGGACGGGGCATCGGTGCGGGTGACGTTTCGCGCGCCGCATGCGCTGGCGGGGTTTGTGGCACCGAAGGGATCGGTCGCGTTGAACGGCACTTCGCTGACGGTGAACGCGGTGGAGGGTACGGATTTCGGGGTGAATTTCATCCCGCACACGCAGACGGTGACGACATGGAGCAGTGTCGCTGTGGGCGATATGTGCAATCTGGAGATTGATACGATGGCGCGCTACGTCGCGCGGCTGCGGGAGTGGGGGCAGTGAGTATCGGGCACAACAAGGGCCCGGCGCTGGACGGCGGCACATCGTGGCGCAAACATTGCTGGACGGCGGCGCGCAGCGCGCTGTTGCCGACATTGCCGATTGAAGTGGTGCGGTTGCGGGTGCGGCGGGCGAAGGAATTGGGGCTGGATTACACGACCTATGCCTCGGTGCGGGCGGCCACCGGGCATGACGTGGTGGCATTTCTGTTTTCAAGCAATGCGCTGCGGGTATCGGTTTTGCGGCCTGCCGTGCCAGAGGGCCGTCTGGCAAAGTTGACGGCCTTGGTCGATGCGGGGCGCTTTGCGCTGGTGACGGCACCGATGACGCCGGGGATGGTGCTGGCGGGGACGGGTGCGCTGGACGCGGCGTTTGCGGCGCCGGGCTGGCTGGACGCGTTCGGTGATCAGGGTCGCGCGATCCGCGCGGCACTGCCGGGGATTGCGGGCGACCGGGTCATTCTGGTGGGCGATCACGGGCTGGAGCGAGACTGGTGTGCCGCCGGACGGCTGGCGGGATATCTGGCGGCAGAGCGGTATTTCGGGGAAAATTGACGGCTGTCAATTTTGCCATTTTGTCGTTTAGTAACAACAGGTAACGCTATTCCATCCCAAGCGCGTTAAGACTTTTTGAAACATTGCGTGAAAAGTGTTAATGGGGAAAGGAGATGGGCAGAATTGCCCATCCTACGATCCCCCGCCGCAGGAACGATCAGTAGATATACCTGATCTGTTCGGTCCAGAACCGTTCCATGCGTTTCAGACTGCGGTTGATATCATCCATGCCTTCGGTGCCCAGCATGCCGCGTTTTTCAAGCGTTTCGGCGTGTTTGGCAAAGAGGTCGGTCAGGGCGTTGCGCACGGCGCGGCCCTTGTCGGTCAGACGGACACGCACGGAACGACGGTCAATTTCGGACCTCTGATGGTGCATGTAGCCCAGTTCGACCAGTTTTTTCAGATTATAGCTGACGTTGCTGCCCTGATAATAGCCACGCGATTTCAATTCGCCTGCCGTCACCTCATTCTCGCCGATGTTAAAGATCAGCAGGGCCTGTACTGCGTTGATTTCCAGCACGCGCAGGCGTTCGAATTCATCCTTGACCACATCCAGCAACAAGCGGTGGAGCCGTTCGATCAGCGACAGATTTTCCAGATAGCATCCGAAGAATGCTTTTTGCGAGCCGTCAAGCAGCGGTTCATGCAGTGACATAAAGGGCCTCTCCACCAGATTTATCGAGGGGTAGAATCGGGCCAAAGCAAAAACATATCGTAAACTGATTGGGGAAATCGTGTAAAATGCGTTGCAACGTCGGGCGGCGGTGCGTGGCGGGCGGTGCGTGGCGGGCAGATCAGGTCGAAAGGCGCGCGCGGGCAAAAGTGCCGATGGCGGCGACAAGGGCGGCCAATCGGGCAGGGGCGGGGGCTTGGCCCAGCACCCATGGCAACAAATCCTGATCGTTTTCTTCCAGCAGGATGTCATAGGTGGCAAGGGTCGCCTCGTCCATTTGTGCCAAATGAACATCGGCGAAAGGACCCAGGATCAGATCCATTTCCTTGGTGCCGCGTCGCCAGGACCGCATGGCCATGCGTTTCAGTCGGGCCTCTGGTATTTCGGTCATCGGGTTTCCTGCTTGATGCGGCGGTAGGTGCATCCTAGTACTTGCGCGCAAACCAATACAGAAAGAAACCCCCATGGCTTTTTTGTCCGATACGCTTGCCCGCGTCAAACCGTCACCCACGATTGCGGTGACAACCAAGGCGCAGGTTCTGAAGGCGGCGGGACGCGATGTCATCGGGTTGGGTGCGGGCGAGCCGGATTTCGACACACCGCAGAACATCAAGGATGCGGCCAAGCGCGCGATCGATGCAGGGAAAACCAAATACACGGCTGTCGACGGCATCCCGGAGTTGAAGGCGGCGATCTGCGCGAAGTTCAAGGCGGAAAACAACCTGACCTATGTGCCGTCGCAGATCACTGTGGGCACGGGGGGCAAGCAGACGCTGTATAATGCGCTGATGGCGACGTGCAATCCCGGCGATGAGGTGATCATCCCGGCACCCTATTGGGTGAGCTATCCGGATATGGTGCTGCTGGCAGGCGGGGTGCCCGTGCCGGTTGTCTGCGGGATCGAGGCGTCCTTCAAGCTGACACCGGCGCAACTGGAGGCGGCGATTACGCCGAAGACGAAATGGTTCATCTTCAACAGCCCGTCGAACCCGACGGGGGCAGGATATACGCGGGCAGAGTTGCGCGCGCTGTGCGATGTGCTGCTGCGCCATCCCCATGTGTGGATCATGTCGGATGACATGTATGAACATCTGGTGTTTGACGATTTCGTCTTTACCAGCCCGGCCGAGGTTGAGCCTGCGCTGTACGACCGCACACTGACCTGCAACGGCGTGTCGAAATCCTATGCGATGACGGGCTGGCGGATCGGCTATGCGGCGGGGCCTGCGCATCTGATCAAGGCGATGGGCACGATTCAAAGCCAATCGACATCGAACCCGTGTTCGATTGCGCAATATGCAGCCCTTGAGGCGCTGACGGGCCCGCAGGATTTTCTGGCCCCGAACCGCGCGCTGTTTCAGGGGCGGCGCGATCTGGTGGTGGGGATGCTGAACCAGGCCAAGGGGGTGACTTGCCCGACGCCTGAGGGGGCGTTTTACGTTTATCCGGATATTTCGGGCTGCATCGGCAAGATGACGCCAAAGGGTGTGACGATCAGCGATGATGAGGTGTTTGCGACCGCATTGCTTGAGGATACCGGGGTTGCGGTGGTGTTTGGGGCAGCTTTTGGTGTCAGCCCGAATTTCAGGGTAAGCTATGCGACGTCGACTGCGGCCTTGACGGAAGCCTGCACGCGGATCATCGATTTCTGTGCAAGCCTGCGATAGGGGGCCGAATGAGCGATCTGCCAGAATACTACTTTCGCATCCGTGACAATGGGGCGGTGGTGTTTCGCATCGACACCGAAAACCGCCAGCGCCGGATCGACATGGAAGAGATTGCGACGGTCAACGTCAAGAACGGCAACGTGAAGCCGCATGGCGAGCGGGTGTTGACCGAGACGGAGGCGGGGCTGATTGCCGCGTGGCTGGCGGCGCGTGTGGCGGTGCTGGCGGCGCGGGATATCGACGACATTCACCGTGCTGTGGACCATCTGAACCTGACGACGCATTGGGTGCAGACACGGGCGACGGATGCGGAACTGGAGGCGGTGACGGATACACTGCTGCTTGCGATGCATGATCTGCGCACGGTGCTGGTGCGCAAGAAATCGGACCGGTTGCTGGCGGCAGGGGCGTAGGGGGCTTTCCGCCCCCTCGGCATGTTTCACATGCCTCACCCCCGAGGATATTTTCAAACAGATGAAGAAGCTGGCATGGTTTCATTCGGGCTGATGCGGGCCGCGATGAAGGCGGGCAATGCCTCGCATGCGGTGCAAAGGGCGGTCAGTTTGGGGTAGGTGCCGGGCGGGAAGGCGCGGGGCAGGCGCAGGGTCATGTAAAAGATGGCGCAGGCGATCATCACATCGGCATGGGTCAGGGTGTTGCCGTAAAGCCAGGGGTCGCCTGTGCGCGCCTCAAGGGCGGCAAGTCCTGCGGCCAGTTGGCCTTCGCAGCGGGCCTCCCACACAGGGCTGACATGGGCTGCGGGGTGGAAGTGGCGTTCGTAGACGAGGACGCCCGCCTTTTCAAAGCAACCATAGGCAAGGGCGGTGGCCTGCATGATCTGGCGGCGGTCGTAACCTGCGGGCGGGATGAGGGCGCGGGCGGGGCCTGCGATTTCATCAAGATGATCGATGATGGCGGCGCTGTCGATGAGGACCTCGCCATCATCGAGGATCAGGGCGGGGACGCGGGTGAGGGGGTTGATCTTCTGCACATGGGCGGCGTCGCCGAAGATGGAGGCGGTGTCGCGCGTGAAGGGCATGCCATAATGGTGCAGGGTGACGGCGACGCGGCGGGTGACGGGGCTGTCGTATTGGCCGAGCAGGATCATGGCGGGTGCCTTTACATGGGGTTGTGCCGTTATGGCACAGGCTTGAGCCTGTCCCAAAGCCATTTTGCGACGACCGGCAGCAGCGTGATCCCCGCGATCAGTGCCAGCAGCATCGGGTTGATCGTCTGGTCGTGCAGCCCGGCCCCCATCGCGGCGAGGGCTGCGCTGACGGGGATCACGCCCAGAAGCGTGGCCAGCGCAAAGCGGGGGAAGGTGATTGTGGTCAGCCCTGCGGCATAGCTGATGGCATCGAACGAGATGAACGGGATGAGGCGCGAGGCAAAGACGATGATCATTAACGACCATTGCGAGCGGGGGGCGGCGATGTATTTCAGGATGCGGTTGTCGGATCTGCGGATCGCGTCATGGCCGAGATAGCGGGCAAGGCAGAATGCAATGACAGCGCCCAGAACCGCCCCTGTCACGGCATAGATCGCGCCGTATGTCGTGCCATAAAGCGCGCCCGCCGCCATCGCGATCGGGCCGCTGGGGATCGGGCTGACGACGATGGCAAGGGTCATCAGACCAACCAGCGCCACCGGACCGAACGGGCCGAGGGTGCCGACGACATCATGCACCCAGGCCTTGCTGAACACCTGCTGGTCGTCCAGCAACACTGCGGACAGCACCATCCCCGCGATGAGCGCAAGGACGAGTGCCGCGGCAAACAGGCGCCGCTTTGCGGAAAGGTATGTCTGGTTGGTCATAGGGTCGGGTGCGACATCCATCACCGGGTGCCGACAGTCAAGAGCAGCGTATTCGGTCCAACCCAGCCGTCAGCGGTCTGAAAGGCGTCAAGCTGGGTTTCCATGTCAGCCAAAGCAGCCGCGCGCGCAGCAGGCGTGAGATTGGAAAGGATATGCAGGACCGGGCTCGCGGCGTCGCGGATGAACATGAGATAGTCAGCGGTTCGGGGCAGGCGGAACGGCACGGCCATTGTGCTGGTGGTCACGGAACCGAAGCCGGCCACCTTGAACAGATCATGCAGGTGTCCGGGGCGGCCAAGGCTGGTCAGGCCGCCGGGTTGGAAGGGGTCGCGCGGGGCGGCGCCTGCGTGGCGGAGTGCGGTGGCCATCAAGATGCGCAGGCAGGGGTTCTGATCGGGGGCGGCGAAGACCATGGCGGCAAAGCGCGCGCCGGGTTTGAGGGTGCGGCGAACCTCGGTCAGGCCTGCGAAAGGATCGGGAAGGAACATCAGGCCGAGGCGGCAGATGGCGGCGTCAAAACGGGTGTCGGGCAGACCGAGGGCTGCGGCATCCGCGACGTGGGTTGTGACGTTGTGATGGCCCGCAGCTTTTGCGGTGGCGGCGGCGAAGGTCAGGATTTCGGGCGAAATATCGGTTGCGAGAACACGCCCCTCTGGTCCGACGCGGCGTGCAAGGTCAAGCGTCTGATCGCCCGCCCCGGCGGCAACATCGAGCACGGATTGACCATCGGCGATGCCCGCCATGTCCAGCATCGCGCGGGTGGGCTGGCGCAGCCAGTCGCGAATGATGGCTGCGTGGCGGTGCCAGCCCGCGGCGGCGGCATCCCATTGGCGTTGGCTGTCGGCAGTGCTGTTGGCGGCAAGGATGGGGTCGGTCGTCATGGCAAGCTCCTGTAAGATGCTGCTGGGACAAGAATGCGCTTGCCAGCGCGGTCGCGACAGCCGCAAGGTTGCGGAACGGGGCCGCAAATTTGCGATGCCTCGTCAATGGGGACGCGTGATGTTCGACTGGAACGATCTGCGGTTTCTGCTGGCCGTTGCGCGCGCGGGCAGCACGCTGGCCGCCGGGCGGCAGCTGGGCGTCAACCAGTCCACGGTGCAGCGGCGTCTGGCGGAGCTGGAGGCGCGGCTGGGCGAACGGCTGGTCGAGCGGCTTGCGGCAGGTTACCGGCTGACTGATCTTGGCCAGGCGGTGTTGGCGCAGGCCGAGGCGGTGGAGGCGGCGGTCGCGGCCTTTGCGCAAGCGGTGCAGGATCAGGGGCGCGGCGCGCGCGGCGTGATCCGGCTGACCTGCCCGGAGCCGATTGCGTTCCGTCTGACGAAGTCGGGGATACTTGACCGGTTTCATGCGGCTTATCCGGGCCTGACAGTCGAGTTCGTGCTAAGCGACAGTTACGTCGACCTGACCAAGGGCGAGGCGGATGTGGCGTTGCGGTCGGGCGATACCGATGACTCAGTGCTGGTCGGGCGCAAGATCGCGGATTCGCTGTGGGCCGTCTATGCCAGCCACGAGTATGTGGAACGCCACGGTGCGCCGGCGTCGGATGCAGAGATCGAGCGGCACCCCCTGATCGGGTTCGAGGAGGGCATGGCGAGGCACCGCGCGGTGATCTGGCTGCACGCCGTGGCCCCCGGCGGGACCTATGCGGCGCGCAGCACGTCGGTTCTGGGGCTGATCTCGGCGGCGAAGGCGGGCGTCGGGGTGGCGGCGCTGCCGATGTCATTGGGCGATGCGGAGGCGGATCTGGTGCGCCTGTTCGGCCCGGTTGATGCCCTGACGCGGGACTGGCGCATTCTGGCACATCCTGATCAGCGCCATACGCCCCGGATCGAGGCACTGTTCGGGTTCATCCTGTCGGAGACAGAGGCGCTGCGGCCGATCCTGACAGGGTAAGTGTCACGCGGCCGAACCACCCACGGTCAGCCCGCCGATCATCAGGGTGGGCTGACCGACGCCGACGGGGACCCATTGGCCCGCTTTGCCGCAGTTGCCGATGCCGGGGTCAAGGGCCATGTCGTTGCCGATAGCCCGGATGGCGCGCAGGGCGGTGGCGCCATCGCCGATCAGCGTGGCGCCCTTGATGGCGGCGCCGACGCGGCCGTTCTGGACGCGGTAGGCCTCGGTGCATGAAAACACGAACTTGCCGTTGGTGATATCGACCTGACCACCGCCGAAGCCAACGGCATAGATGCCATCCTTGAGGTCGGCGAGGATGGCTGCGGGTTCGTCGGGGCCGGACAGCATGTAGGTGTTGGTCATGCGCGGCATGGGGGCATGAGCATAGCTTTCGCGGCGGCCATTGCCGGTGGGGGCAGTGCCCATCAGGCGGGCATTCTGGCGGTCCTGCATGGAGCCGACCAGCACACCGTCATCGATGAGGACGTTCTTGGCGGACGGCGTGCCTTCGTCATCCACGCTGATGGACCCGCGTCGGTCGGGAATCGTGCCGTCATCCAGAACGGTGACGCCGCGCGCGGCGATCTGTTGGCCCATGAGGCCGGCAAAGGCCGAGGTTTTCTTGCGGTTGAAGTCACCCTCCAGCCCATGACCAATCGCCTCGTGCAGCAGGATGCCGGGCCAGCCCGGGCCAAGGACGACATCCATGATGCCAGCAGGCGCAGGGACAGCGTCAAGGTTCACCACCGCAATGCGCAGCGCCTCGGCCACCAGAGGCTGCCAATGTTCGCGCGTCATCAGGCGGGCAAGGCCAAAGCGCCCGCCGCCGCCGGTGCCGCCCTGTTCGCGCTTGCCGTTGGCTTCGACGATGATGGACACGTTCAGCCGGGCCATGGGGCGGATGTCGGCAAGGCGCGTGCCTTCGGGGCGCAGAATCTCCAGCTCTTTATAGCTGGCGGCGATGGTGGCGGAGACTTGCACGACGCGGGGGTCAAGGGCGCGGGCATAGGCATCGATTTCGCGCAGCATGTCGATCTTGACGGCGAAGGTCGCATCGGCCATCGGGTCGGCGTCGGAATAAAGGCGGGTGTTGGTGCCGCGTGGGGCGGGGGCCATTGTGCCACCACCGGAACCGACCGCAAGACGGGCGGTTTCGGAGGCGCGCAGCAGGGATTTTTCGGAAATCTCGGTGGCATGGGCGTAACCCGACACCTCACCGCGCACGGCACGCAGGCCGAACCCTTCGGAGGCGTCATAGCTTGCAGACCGGATGCGCCCGTCATCAAGCACGATGGATTCGGAACGCTGGCGTTCGAGGTACAGTTCGCCATCATCGGCACCCATGGTGGCGTCACGCAAGATGCGCAACGCCGCGGCCTCATCGAGATGCGTGTCGAACGGGCGGAAGGGAGCGTCGGTCATGGGCGGGCCTTTCGGGGACATCCGGATGATAACTAGGCCGTTGCCGTGCCCCCCGCAAGGCGCGGGGTGGGTCAGGGGGCAAAGACGCTGTTCACAAAGGCAATCTCCTGCGCCCAGGTGGCGGGGTCAAACAGGGCGTCATGGCCCGCGCCATCCAGCGTGGTAAAAATGGTGGGTGCTGTTGCGGCATCATACAATGCGCGACCCGCGGCATAGGGGATCACGGCATCATCGGTGCCGTGCAGGATCAGAATGGGTGCGGTGACGGCGGCGATATGGTCAATGCTGCGGAACGGGTCCTTCATCAGCAGGCGCACGGGAAGCCATGGGTAAAGGTCGGCGGCAATATCGACGACAGCCGTGTAGGGCGCGCCCAGGACGAGGGCCCCAACGGGGCGATCAGCGGCCAGTTGCACAGCGACGCCGGTGCCAAGGGATTCGCCGATCAGGGCGATGCGGGGGGCGGAGACGCCTTGCGTCAACAGCCAGTCATAAGCGGTGCGGGCATCGGTGATCAGGCCAGCCTCAGTGGTGCGCCCGGTGCTGCCACCATAGCCGCGATAAGACAGGAATGCGGCACCGAAACCAGCGGCGCGATAGGCGGCAAAACGCGGTGCGCGGTCTGCAACCTCGCCTGCGTTGCCGTGAAAGAACAGGATCGTGGGCTGGTTTGCGGAGGCGGGCGCGTACCAGATGACAAGGTTTTCGTCATCGGGCGTGGGCAGCCGGATGATCTGCACGTCATCGCCAAGGCCCATCGCGGCGGGGGTGGGGGCAAGTTTGGTGGGGAAATACTGCAACTGCCGCTGCAGGATGAACATGCCCGCGACAGCGATCAGATACAGCGCGCCAATCACGCCAAGAGCCAGCTTTATCAGCGTCATGAATGGCAATCCTTTGATGCAGATTGTGGTGGCGGGCGCTACTATGCCGCAACTCTTTTGCTTGTGGATCGTGGCTTATTATGGTTTTACCAAGGGCGCAAACAGCCGGGCTGGTGTGGTGTGACACAGGGTTTCGGGACAGGCGGCGCGGGGCCGCGACAGGATAGTAAACATGACCAAGCGACTTTTGACAGCCTTCAAGAACGCGACCTTTGTTTTGGGCCTGGTGGCCGGGGGTGCCTTTGCGCAAGGTCTTGAAATAGTGGGGCAACCTGTGGATCGGGCGACAGGATTTCAGCCTGCAGTCACGGAACTGGCGCGCGATGTCGAATGGCTGGATAACTTTCTGTTGGTGATCATTGCGGCCATCACAGTATTTGTCACGGCGCTTTTGATCGTTTGCGTCGTGCGGTTCAACCAGCGCCGCAATCCAACGCCTGCGACGTTCACCCATAATTCGCCGCTTGAGGTAGCATGGACACTGGGGCCGATCCTGATCCTTGTCGTGATCGGGGCCTTTTCGTTGCCGGTGTTGTTTAAGCAACAGGTGATTCCGACGGCTGATATCACGATCAAAGCCATAGGCAACCAGTGGTACTGGACCTATGACTATGTGGACGAGGTGGTTGATCCGGTGGCGGGTGATGGATCGACATTGGTTTTCGACGCGAACATGATCGGGTCACCCTTTACCAACGGCACCAACACGCTGACGCCCGAGGTCGAGGCGCAACTGGTGACGGCAGGCTATACGCGTGAGCAATTCTTGCTGGCGGCGGATAACGCGATGGTGGTGCCGATTGGCAAGACGGTTGTGTTGCAGGTCACGGGGTCGGACGTCATTCATGCCTGGGCTATGCCTGCATTCGGCGTGATGCAAAGCGCTGTCCCGGGGCGGATTTCGCAGCTGTGGTTCAAGGCTGAGCGTGAGGGCATCTACTTTGGCCAATGCACGACGCTGTGCGGGCAGATGCACGCCTATATGCCGATCACCGTCAAGGTGGTGTCGGATGAGGCATATGCGGCCTGGGTCGCGGCCAACAAGCAGGCAGTAATTGACGGTGGCGATTATGTGGATGTGTCGGCGGTGTTGCTGGCAGGCACGGTTGCCCCGCTGACGGTTGCCACAAACGATTGATGGCCAAGTGCCCCGCGCGGGCAGGAGCGACGCATGACAGATTTCACGGCACAAGTACCGGCGGCAGAGGCAGGGTTTGGTGATTATGTCGCCCTGCTGAAACCGCGCGTGATGTCGCTTGTGGTGTTCACGGCGGTGGTGGGCCTGTTGGTGGCACCTGCGTCGGTGCATCCGGTTCTGGGTTTGATCGCCATCCTGTTTGTGGCGCTGGGTGCGGGGGCATCGGGTGCGTTGAACATGTGGTGGGATGCCGACATTGATGCGGTGATGCGGCGCACGCGGAATCGTCCGGTTCCGGCGGGCAAGGTGCAACCGGGCGAGGCGTTGGGCTTGGGCGTGGCGCTGTCGGGGATCGCGGTGGTGATGCTGTGGCTGGCGGCGAATGCGGTGGCAGCGGGGCTGTTGGCGTTCACGATTTTCTTTTACGCGGTGGTGTATTCGATGTGGCTGAAACGCAGCACGCCGCAGAACATCGTGATCGGCGGGGCAGCGGGGGCGTTTCCACCGATGATCGGCTGGGCGATTGCGACGGGCGGGGTTTCCGTGGAATCGGCGTTGATGTTTGCGTTGATCTTCATGTGGACGCCGCCGCATTTCTGGGCGCTGGCGTTGTTCATGAAGGAAGATTACCACACGGCAGGCGTGCCGATGTTGACAGTAACGCATGGGCGGCGCGCGACGCGGGCCTACATCATGGTCTATACGCTGCTGTTGGCGCCGGTGGGGATTGCCTGTGCGCTTTCGGGGATTGGTGGGCCGCTGACACTGGCGGTGGCGACGCTGTTGAACGTGTGGTTCGGGGTTGGGGCATGGCGCATCTGGCAGCGGGATGAGGCAATGGCCGAGGCGGATAATTACGCGGTCGAGAAGGCAGTGTTCCGGTTTTCGCTGTGGTATCTTTTTGCGCATTTCAGCGTGTTTCTGGTTGAGGCGGCGTTGAAATCCTACGGGCTTGGAGGCTGGTGAAAATGTCGTTTCAGGTCGAGCACGAGATCCACAAGCGCCGCTTTGGCCGTAATCTGGGGGTTGGGGTGTTGCTGGTGGGGATGGTGGCGATCGTGTTTGCACTGACGGTGGTCAAGGTGACGCGGGGGATGCCATTAAAAGGGTTTGACCACGTGGTGGAGCCGGAACTGGTGCCGGTGGAGCCTGTGGAATGACGCCGATCAACAAAATGGGGATCAAGCTGGCAGGGGTGGGGGTGCTGATGGCATCGCTGTCGTTTGCGGCTGTTCCTTTTTTCGATTGGTTCTGCGGGGTGACAGGCTTTGCGGGCACGACATCGGTGGCGGAAGGTCCGTCCGAGGAAATTCTGGAACAGACTGTGATGATCCGGTTCGACGCGTCGGTCGAGGCGGGCATGCCGTGGCAGTTTCGCCCGATGCAGCGCACCATGGAGATCCGCATCGGTGAGACGGGCCTTGCGTTTTACGAGGCGTATAACCCGACAGCCCGCGTGATCGCAGGCACGGCGAGCTATAACGTGACGCCAGATGCGGCGGGCGGCTATTTCACCAAGATCGCGTGTTTCTGTTTCGAAATGCAAGTATTGCAGCCGGGCGAACGGGTTGAAATGCCGGTCAGTTTCTATGTCGATCCGGAAATGGTCCGTGACCGCGAAGGACGATTTGTGAAAGAGATCACGCTGTCTTATACGTTCCATCAAACCGATCTGCCGCAAGAGCAGGCCGCCATTGCCCCGGCGGCTGCCGGGGCCAGCAATTAACGATACGAGGGACGCCATGGCGCACGCAAAGAACCACGATTACCACATCCTGCCGCCGTCGATCTGGCCCTTCATGGGGGCGGTTGGTGCGTTTGTCATGCTGTTCGGGGCGGTGCTTTGGATGCATGGATCGGGGCCATGGCTGGGGCTGATCGGCCTTGCGATGGTGCTGTATGTGATGTTCGCGTGGTGGTCGGAAATGATCACCGAAAGTCAGGTGGGCGATCACACGCCCGTTGTCAGCATCGGGCTGCGCTATGGTTTCATCATGTTCATCATGTCGGAGGTGATGTTCTTTTCGGCATGGTTCTGGTCGTTTTTCAAACA
>JANNKX010000178.1:0-1905 GCA_031396505.1 Rhodobacterales bacterium | reverse complement strand
GAAACCAGGACGCCGATCCGACACAGGGAGTTCGCCATGAAGCTGACCGCCGCCCTCGCGGGCCTTGCCCTTTCGCTCGCCACCGCCGCCTTCGCCGATGGCCTGCCCGACCTCAAGGGGCGCGAAATCACTGTCGTGACCGAGAACGCCTATCCACCGCTGCAATTCCTGGACAAGTCCGGAGCTGCCGTCGGCTGGGAATATGATGCCATGGCCGAAATCGCCAAGCGCCTGAACGCCACGGTGAAATATGAAAACACCAGCTGGGACGCGATGATCCCCGCCGTGTCGGAAGGCCAGTATGACCTTGGCATGACCGGCATCACCATCAAGGATGAGCGCCGCGCACAGGTGGATTTTTCCGCACCCTACATGCGGTCGGAAATGTTGATGATCGTGCGTGGCGATGAGACGCGGTTCACCGATGCGGCGTCGTTCGCGGCGATCCCCGATCTGCTGGTGTCGGCACAGCCGGGTACATCACCGTTTTACGCGGCGGTTTACAACATTCTGGATGGCAACGAGGAAAACGCGCGCATCA
Organism: Rhodobacterales bacterium; assembly: GCA_031396505.1. Taxonomy (GTDB): domain Bacteria; phylum Pseudomonadota; class Alphaproteobacteria; order Rhodobacterales; family Rhodobacteraceae; genus JAAFHS01. Next base: position 1,364 of record JANNKX010000178.1, on the reverse strand, counting down.
TCAAGTTTGAGACGTTCGGCGCGGGGCTGGAGGCGTTGAAAGCGGGCGATGTCGATCTGACGCTTTCTGATTCCACGGCGGCGAATGGCTATGTCGGCGCATCGGATGGCGGGCTGAAGATCATCGGTGCGCCGCTGGCATCCGAAGATTTCGGGTTCATCTTCCCCAAGGGCAGCGATCTGGTGGCGCCGATCAATGCCGCGATTGCGGAGATGAAGGCGGATGGCACGCTCGATGCGCTGAACCAGAAGTGGTTCGTGGATTACAAGTTCGAATAAGGTTCTGGCCCCGGTGATGTTCTTGCCGGGGCCGTCCGCATGACCCCCAATACCAAGCCGGACAAGGATTTTCCTTATTGGCTCCTCCTCGTGGTCGGGGTGGGGCTTTATCTGTTTTTCAAGATCTGGGCGGATGATCTTTACTGGCAGGTCTTGCAGACCTTGTCGGCGGGGATTGTGACCACGTTGATGGTGACCTTCGTGTCCTATGGCGGGGCCTGTGTGTTGGGACTGCTTTTGGCTGTCATGGCGATATCGCGGTTCATCGTGCTGCGGCAGATATCGCGGCTGTATATCGAGGTGATGCGGGGTATCCCGATTGTGGTTCTGCTGTTGTATGTGGCGTTTGTGGGCGCCCCTGCGCTGGTGATGGCGGTGAATTGGGTGGGGGCGTGGTTCGATGCGCCGGTGCTGCGGGCGCGGGACTTTCCGTTGCTGTACCGGGCGATACTGGCACTGATCCTGGCCTATGCGGCGTTTCTGGCGGAAATCTTCCGGGCGGGATTGCAGGCGGTAGACAAGGGGCAGGTCGAAGCGGCGCAGGCGCTGGGTCTGTCAGGCTGGCAACGGTTTCGCCACATCGTCTTTCCGCAGGCGTTCCGTCTGATCCTGCCGCCTTTGGGAAATGATTTCGTGGCAATGGTGAAGGACTCGTCGCTTGTGGCGGTGCTGGGCGTGGGCGATGTGGCGCAACTGGGCAAGGTGACGGCGGCGGGCAATTTCCGGTACTTCGAGACGTATAATGTGGTGGCGCTGATTTACCTGACGATGACGATTACGCTGTCCCTTTTGATGCGGCGGCTGGAGGTGCGGATGCGCGGCAAAAGTGATCGGTAGGGGGCCGGGGGTGACTTCTGCGCGCCAAGCACTAACATCCTTATCATGCAACCATGGGAGGATTTTCGATGACACGCCTTGCAACCGTACTTGCCTTTTCCCTGACAATGCTGGCCGGGTCTGCCATCGCCCAAGAAACGCCTTCGCCCGAGGGGGCGACCGTGTATTTCATCGGGTTGGAGGACGGGGCGGTGGTAAACAGCCCTGTCACGGTGCGGTTCGGGCTATCCGGAATGGGTGTAGCCCCGG
>JANNKX010000107.1:0-5167 GCA_031396505.1 Rhodobacterales bacterium | reverse complement strand
TGTTGAAACTGACCACCTCATCGCTCGCAAACCGCCGGAACGCCATCACATGCGAAGGGTTGGCTTCCGTCACCGTCAGGTTCGGCAGGCCGATATCTTCAAAGCCCGCATATTCCATCGACCAGAACACATTGCCCCAGGCCCGGTTCAGCGCATCGGGCGATTGATAGCGCTGCGCGCACCAGTTGCGAAATGCGCCTTTCGCGGCATCCGAATAAGACAGGGTGGTGTCGTGGCAGGCATATTCATTATCCGTCTGCCATGCCGCAACATGCGGGTTCTTCCCATAGCGTTCCGCCATCGCCGCCACGATCCGCGCGCATTCCGCCCGATATCCCCGGTGCGAAAAACAATAGTGCCGCCGCGACCCAAAGCCACGCACGCGCCCCTGCGCATCCACGGCCAGCATGTCCGGATGCCGGTCGATCATCCAGCGTGGCGGCGTCGCTGTCGGCGTGCCCAGCACCACCTGCAACCCCGCCTTGCCCAGCACATCAATCGCCCGGTCAAGCCACGCCCAGTCATAGGTGCCCGGCACCGGCTCCATCCGGCTCCAGGCAAACTCGCCGATGCGCACCCAAGTCAGGCCAAGCGCCTTCATTCGCGCGGCATCTTCCGTCCATTGTGCCTCGGGCCAGTGTTCGGGGTAATAGCAAACGCCAAGCGTGCGTTTCATAAGATCACCTGATATTCGGGTTGGCCGCGCGCGACATCGGCTGCGGCAAAGGTCATGCCCGCGCGCGGATGTGCCGTGCGAGCCGCAGGGTCCATTCCCTCAAGGGCGGTCGTGCAGTAAAGCGTGGTCATGTCGGGGCCGCCGAACGCCGGGCAAGAGGTGTGGGGCGCATCAAAGCTGATGCTTTGCACCAGCGCGCCATCAGGCGCATAGCAGGCCACCCGGCCTGCACCCCACAGGGCAACCCAAAACCTGCCTTCGGCATCGCAGACAGCCCCATCAGGTTCGCCATCCTGACCCGTGAAATCCAGATACACCGCAGGCTCACCAATCGGCCAGCCATCGGCATCAAGGGCCACGCGCATGACGCGGCCATCTGCGCTGTCCGTAAAGTGCGCGACTTGCCCACCGGGTGGAAAGCTGATGCTGTTGGGAATGCTGATCCCGCCATACAACCTGCGCAGCGTCCCCCGGTAATTGCGCCAGATCGCCCCCGCGCCCTTTTCGGCCTTCTTGCCCATCGTGCCGATCCAGAACCCGCCATATGGGTCCGCCCGCCCGTCATTGGGCCGCGTCACAGAATTGTTCGCGTCAAGAAGCACCATATCTCTGCGCGTGCCGCTTTCCAGATTAAACCGGAACAACGCCACTTCCGATGCGATTAACAGCTCTTTTGCGCTCACCCAACCCGCAGCCGACACCATATGTGCAAAATGCCATTCTTGCGGGCCATCCGCGCCTGCGGTCATCAACCGCTTGCCAATGATATCAAACCAGTACAACTGGCTTCGTTTTGGGTGCCACAGCGGACCTTCGCCAAGTTCGCACCGGCGATTGTCAAACACGTTGGTCATTGGATTGCGGATTCGTATGCAGTGACGATTGTGGCCGCCCGCACGGCAATTTCGGCGACGGTCAGGCCGGGGGTGTAAAGGGCGGTGCCGATCCCGAAACCATCTGCCCCGGCGGCGATCCATTCGGCGAAATTGTCGGGGCCTGCGCCACCTACGGCATAGACCTGGGTCATGCGTGGCAGAACAGCGCGGATCGCCGTAAGGCCCTTTGGGCCGATCAGACCGGCCGGGAATATCTTCAACCCGTCAGCCCCGGCTTTGAGTGCTGCAAAGCACTCGGTCGGGGTCATCACCCCCGGCCAGCTTGCCAATCCGGCGGCTTTGGTGGCCGCGATCACTTCCGCGTCGCAATTCGGCGATACGATCAGCGTGCCCCCGGCATCGCGGACCTCGTGCACATCGCGGATGCTAAGGACAGTGCCCGCGCCGATCTGGGCATACGCGCCGAACCCGCGCACCATCGCACGGATCGACGTCAGGGGATGCGGCGAGTTCAGCGGCACTTCGATACGGGTGATACCCGCCTCGATAAGCGCCTCGGTAACGGCTTCGGCCTCGTCCGGCGAGATGCCGCGCAGAATGGCGATAAGGGGCAAATGGGTCATCGGGCATGTTCCGGCTGATGCAGGCTGGCAAGGCCCGCAAGGGTGCAATCCGTGGCCGGGATCAGCGCCGCCTTGACCCCCTGCGCCAAAAGCGCGCGCGCATAGGTGGCAGCAAGGCCTTCTGCCCCGATGATCGTTACGGCCTGCCCCAGCCAATAGGGCTTTGACGCCGCAAGCTCGACCCCGATCAGCAGGCCCGAAAGCCGTGATCGTGCAGCCGCAGGTGCAAGCCCGGCAATCAGGCCCTCGGCACGCAAACCGAACAGGCGTGCCGCGATGCGTTCGGGTCGCGACAGCGCATCCGAAAGTGCTGCATCAAATGCCGCATCATCCCAACCATCCCCCGCCATCCCATGCCGCAACACCGACTGCGTCGACAGCAGGGCAAACATCTCGCCCGTCATGAAGGTCTGAAAACTGATCACCTCGCCCGCACTGATCTGCGCCCATTTCGAATGCGTGCCGGGCAGGCAGATCACCCCATCCAGCGCGCCAAGGGCCAGCGCGCCCGCGATCTGGGTTTCTTCGCCGCGCATCACATCTGCGGGCACCAACTGACGCAAACCGGGGGCGACATGTACGGTCAGGCGCGGATCATGCGTCGGCACAGTGACCAGGGCATCGCGTGCAAGCGGCACACAGGGAACAGTCCGGTAGGGGGCCTCATGCCAGCCTTGCCGTGACCCGACCATGCCACAGGCAATGACCGTCATCGGCCCCGCAAGCCATGGGCCGATCAGGCGCAGCAAGGCGGCCTCGAACTGATCGCGGTCCAGTTTGCCCATCCCGTCGTCCGACGACGCCTGCGCCACAACGCCCTGCGGCCCCACGCGCCATGCGCGCAGGTTCGACGTGCCCCAGTCTACGGCTATCCAGTCAACCGCGATCCAATCAGGTGTCATCCTGTCACCACCACCCCGCCATCAATCACCAACGCCTGCCCCGTCATCATCCGCGACGTGCGTGATGCCAGAAACAGCACACCACCCACGATGTCACTTTCCACCAGCGCCTCCGGGATGCACTGCCGTGCCAGATGCCCGGCAAGCCCTTCCGGCGTCACCCACAAATCGCGCTGCTTTTGCGTCAGCACCCAGCCGGGGGCAAGCGCGTTCACCCGGATATGGTCCGGCCCGAATTCCCGCGCCAGCGTGCGCGTCAACCCGTTGATCCCCGCATTTGCCGCGATATAGGCCGCATAGCCCACTGTCGCCATCATGTAACTGATCGAGGTGAAATTGATGATCGCCCCGCCGCCCATCGCCTGCATCCCCGGAATGACGGCTTGGGCGGCAAAGAAATAGGCCTTCAGGTTGATCGCCATCGACCAGTCCCAGAAACCCGCGTCCACCGTCAGCGTATCATGCCGCTTGTCATTGGCGGCATTGTTCACCAGCACCGAAATTGGCCCATGCGCCGCTGCGGCGTCGGCAAGCGTTGCCTGCAAAGCCGTCATGTCGGTAATGTCGCACGGCAGGAACAAGGGCCGTGCGCCCGTCGCCGCCTGCATCGTGTCACAAAACGCGCTGGCGTCCGACCGCTGGCAAAACGCGACCTGCGCACCCTGGCGCAGAAAGGCTTCTGTGATCGCCGCCCCAATCCCCGATCCGCCCCCGGTGATGAACACCGACTGCCCTTTCAGATCGCCATAGATGGCCAGATCATCCATCACAGCCGCTCCCCTTCCACCACCCACATCGTCGCGGGCCATGCCACAGGCAACATCACCCCCTGCTGCATCAGCGCCGCCCCCGACAACGTCAGCGCGCCTGACCGCAGCGCCACCGGCCCCCGGCTTTGTTTCGCGGCATCCTGCGGGTTCTTCAAGGCCACGCGGTAGCGTGCGGCGGGATCAAGCCCGGTCAGCCGCAAGGGGCGCGGCAAGGTTTGTACCGATGTTTCGGCTTGCCCCGCAAACACCACGAATTGCGCACCGTCCGTCGCGATCTGCAGTTCTGCGATGACCGCAGGATCGCATGAATCCAGCCGATGAATCGTGCCCGCCATCATCCACTCCCGGTTCGCCTTCCACCAGGTTGCCACCATGGTCAGCAATGCCGCCTCATCTTGCGTCAACTCACGCAGGTCCATCTCGAACCCCATGTGGCGCTGAGCCGCGACCCAGGCCCGGAACGCCATCGGCAGCACGCGCCCTGACGTATGCGATGTGCGCGGCCCGACATGCGATCCGGTAATGCAGGCGGGCAAAAACAGCGCCGCGTCAGCTTGCATCCGCAACCGTTCCAGCGCGTCATTGCTGTCCGACAGCCACACGCGATGCGTATGCGCCAAAATCCCCGCATCAATCCGCCCACCACCCGACGCGCAGCTTTCAATCTCCACCCCCGGATGGGCGGCGCGCAGGCGCGCCAGCAGCGCATAAATCCCGCGTGTCTGGTCGGCATCCACCACTGGCAGCAACCGGTTGTGATCCCATTTGATATAGTCGATGGCGTATTCCGCCAGTACCGCCGAAATCGCCACGAACAGGTGGTCCTGCACCGCCGCCAGCCCCATGTTCAGCACCATCTGATGCCGCCCAAGGATCTGGTCTTGCCGCCCCAGCGTCCAGTCGGGATGGGCGCGCGCAAGGTCGCTGTCGGGGTTCACCATCTCTGGCTCAAACCACAGCCCGAATGTCATGCCCAGACTGTGCACATGCGCGATCAGCGGGTGCAGCCCATCCGGCCATTTGGCCCGGTCCACGACCCAATCGCCCAAGGACGACGTGTCATCATCCCGCCGCCCGAACCAGCCATCGTCCAGCACAAAGCGTTCCGCCCCGATGGCCGCCGCACGGTCTGCCATTTCGGACAGTTCCGCCAGATCATGCTTGAAATACACCGCCTCCCAGCAGTTGTAATGCACCGGCCGTGCGCGCGCACGGTCGGGCCATGTCACAACCCGATCCCTGATATCGCGCTGAAACACCGCCCCGATACCGTTCAGCCCCGCCACAGACACCGCCGCAATCAAGGGTGCCGTCTCAAACGCCGTGCCCGCCGCAACCTCCGCACCCGTGGAATGCCCGA
>JANNKX010000068.1:0-3723 GCA_031396505.1 Rhodobacterales bacterium | reverse complement strand
GCCCCCGCCACCGACCTTATGCTGCACCTGATCCGCACCCGTCATGGTGCGGCCTTGGCCCTGCAAGTTGCTGCGTCCTTCATCACCACGGCCCGCGACGGCACCGATCCCCAGATCACACCCCCTGCCGATCCACACCTTGATCCACGCGTCGCCGCTGCCATTGCGCGGATGGAGGCAATGCTCGAAACCCCGGAACCCACAGCGCAGATAGCGGCCACCGTGAACCTTTCACCGCGCCGCCTCGAAACCCTGTTCCGCCAGAACCTCGGCCTGACCCCCGGCGCCTATGCCCTGCAACTGCGGCTTGCCACCGCACGACGCCTTGTCACCGACACCCGCCACCCGATGGCCGACATCGCGCTCCGCACCGGCTTTTCCGCGCCCAGCACCCTTTCCCGCGCCTTTCGCACGCATTTTGGCCACCCGCCCGGCCATCTGCGCCGCCCCTGATTTCATCTGTTCTCAAATATCCCGGGGTCCGGGGCAGCGCCCCGGCGGTCAGCCCCAAGACCACGTAATGCTTCAAGACCGTAAACGAGACCAGAAAGTATTTATTAAACCATTGATTTATTGAACGAAAGTGAAACAACGGCAACCGTCAATTCACCGTCAGTTTCAAACCTCTTCCAACAACCCCCGCCCGCGCAGCAACGCCTCCACCCCCGGCATCGCCCCCCGGAACCGCAGATACAATTCATCCGCCTCTGCCGATCCCCCCGCCGACAGGATATGCTTTTCCAATTTCGCAGCCATCACAGGATCAAATGCATCGCCCGCTTCCTCGAAGGCCGCAAATGCATCCGCATCCATCACCTCCGACCACATGTAGGAATAATAGCCCGACGAATACCCGTCCCCCGAAAACACATGCGCGAAATGCGGTGTTGCGTGCCGCATCCCGATCGCCCTTGGCATCCCCAGCCCCGCCAGCACATCGGCCTGCATCTGCATCGTGTCCGCTGGCGGTGCCGCTTCATGAAACGCCAGATCCACCAGTGCGCTTGCCACAAACTCCACCGTCGCAAAGCCCTGATCGTAGGTCCCCGCCGCCAGCAACCGCTTGCGCATGTCCGCAGGCATCACCACCCCCGTCGCATGATGCCGCGCGTGCTTTTCCAACACTTCCGGCACTTCCAGCCAGTGTTCATACAGTTGCGACGGCAGTTCCACAAAATCGCGCGCCACCGACGTGCCGGAAATAAACCCATAGGTCACATCCGACAGCATCTGGTGCAGCGCATGGCCGAATTCATGGAACAATGTCCGCGCATCATCATAAGACAGAAGCGTTGGTGTCCCCTTGGCGAAATTGCACACATTCACCACGATGGGCCGCACATCGCCGCCCAGCTTCTTCTGCGACCGCATCGCCGAACACCAGGCACCCGACCGTTTGGAAGCTCGCGCAAAGTAATCCCCGATGAACACCGCCACATGCGCGCCATCACGCGTCACCTCCCAGGCCCGCGCATCTGGGTGGTACAGGTCGACGTCCAACGCGCGAAACTCCAATCCGAACAGCCGGTTCGCGCAATCAAACTGCGCCCCCAGCATCGCGTCCAATGACAGGTATGGCTTCAACGCCGCCTCATCCAGATCATGATCCACCACCCGCCGCTTTTCCGAGTAATACCGCCAGTCCCACGGCTCCAGCGGGCCGTTGATCCCATCCGCCGCCATCATGGCCGCCAGCACCACTGCATCGCTTTCCGCCTTCCGCTTGGCCGGTGCCCACACCCGCATCAGCAGATCGCGCACCGCGCCGGGCGTCTTGGCCATCTCCGGCTCCAGCTTGAAATCAGCAAAACTGCCATACCCGAGCAGCGCCGCCCGCTCCGCCCGCAAGGCCAGCGTTTCGGCAGCAACCCCGCGGTTGTCCGTCTCCCCGCCATTTGCGCCCCGCGCCGTCCACGCCGCATAGGCCTTTGCCCGCAAATCGCGCCGCTTTGAAAACTGCAGGAACGGCACAATCAGACTGCGGTTCAACGTCACCACATGCCCCGCAACCCCCCGCTCCGTCGCTGCGGCCTTCGCTGCATCCATCACGAAATCCGGCAGGCCCGTCAGATCACCCTCCGCCAGTTCCATGAACCAGGCCCGCTCATCCGCCAGCAGGTTCTGCGAAAACTGCGTCCCCAACACCGCCAGTCGCGACATCACCTCCGTCAGCCGCGCCGACGCCGCGCCCTCCAGCGCCGCGCCCGCCCGCACGAACATCCGCCGGTACAGCGTCAGAACCCGCATCTCCTCCGGTCCCAGTCCCAACCTGTGCCGCGCATCCCACAACGCCTCGATCCGCAGAAACAGCGCCCGGTTGTTCGTCACTTCCGATGAAAACGCGCTCAACTTCGGGGCAAGGTCCCGCTGCAACGCCTCGCGCGCATCCGTGCTGTCGGCCCCCGCCAGATTGAAAAACACCCCCGATACGCGATCTAACGTCGCCTCCGCCAGTTCCAGCGCGGCGATCGTATTGGCGAACGTCGGCAAGGCCGGATCATCCGCAATGCCCGCGATATTGACCCGCGCCTCTGCCAGTGCGCGATCGAACGCGTCACCGAAATGCAAGTCCTCAATTGCGCCAAAGGGCGGCAACCCGAACGGCGTGTCCCATACGGTCAATAGCGGATTGGTCATCAAACGGCTCCCTTGCTGCGGCACACAAAGCCTAGGGTGCCGCCCCGTAATGGTCCACCCTTCCTCTCTGCTCAAATATCCAAAATGCCGCGCGCAGCCTTGGGCTGCGCGCGAAAGAAACTTGCGCCGCAAGGCGCGCTATTCAATTCGCCCTATTCCACCGTGATCGTGATCTGCGCGCTCATCACCGGCGGCACATGCGGCACATGCCCCGCATCCCCCAGCACCAGTTGCAGGGTATGTGCGCCCGGCGGCAACTCCAGCGTCACTTCTGTCTGCCCTTTGCCGAAATGGCGGTGGTTGTCATCATTCGGGACCGCAAGCGTGAATTCCTCTGCCCCGAATTCGCCCTCGCCAAAGGGCGCGCGGTCCACCAAAAGGTGATGATGACCCGTTGCCTCGGCCACCGTGCCGGCCGGGGCTACACCCATTCCGGATAGCCCGAACCGCACCGTGACAGGGCTGTTTACCACCGCCCCGTCCTCCAACCCGATGAAATAAACGGCTGCCCCATCGGGCGAAGGCGTTTCTTGGGCAATGGCAGATCCGGCCAACATTGTCAGGGACAGGGCAAGTACGGTTGCAAGGCGTGTCATCGAAAATCCTCCCATGGCTGCATGATAAGGATGTTAGTCCTTGGCGCGCAGAAGTCACCCCCGGCCCCCTACCGATCACTTTTGCCGCGCATCCGCACCTCCAGCCGCCGCATCAAAAGGGACAGCGTAATCGTCATCGTGAGGTAAATCAGCGCCACCACATTATACGTCTCGAAGTACCGGAAATTGCCCGCCGCCGTCACCTTGCCCAGTTGCGCCACATCGCCCACGCCCAGCACGGCCACCAGCGACGAGTCCTTCACCATCGCCACGAAATCATTGCCCAATGGCGGCAGGATCAGACGGAAAGCCTGCGGAAACACGATATGGCGAAACCGCTGCCAGCCGCTCAATCCCAACGCCTGCGCGGCCTCGACCTGGCCCTTGTCCACGGCTTGCAAGCCGGCCCGGAAGATTTCCGCGAGAAACGCCGCATAGGCCAGGATCAGTGCCAGTATCGCCCGGTACAGCAACGGAAAGTCCCGCGCCC
>JANNKX010000061.1:0-6695 GCA_031396505.1 Rhodobacterales bacterium | reverse complement strand
CGGTGGGTGACACGGGCATGATCCGGGTGATGGCGGGGGCATTCACGCAGGTGATTAATGCAGGCGGGCGGCTGGTGCTGCCGGGGTTTCAGGATGCGCATATCCATCTGCTGAGTGGGGGCACCGATCTGGTGGAGACGGCGTATTTGTATGACGCAAAGACGATTGCAGAGCTTCAGGTCGCAATGAAGGCGCATGCGGATGGGCAGCAGGGACCGGTGGTCTGGGGGGCGGGATGGCAATGCGGGTTCTTTGGTGATGCGAACCTAACGCGTGAGGTGCTGGACGCGGTGGTGCCGGACAGGCCCTGCCTGATCTACGATGGGAACTTTCACAACGCCTGCATCAATTCGGTGGCCTGCGATCTGATCGGGATCACGGCGGATACGCCCGATCCCATGAACGGGCATATCGTGCGGGATCGCGCAGGTCGGGCCACGGGGATGCTGCACGAAGAGGCGATTGCCTGGGCGCTGCGGTTTCTGCCGGGCACGACGGATGCCACCTATGCGCAGGGGCTGCTGGCGGGGCAGGCGCATGCCAACCGGCATGGCATTACCGGGGTGCTGGACCCTGCGATCATTGATCATCACAGCCGCATTTATGGGCCTGCGGCGGCGGATGGCAGGCTGACGCTGCGGGTGGCGGGGGCGTGTCTTGTGACGGCGGCGGATACGGTTGACACGGCGCTGACGCGGTTGAGGGCACTGCGGCAGGCGCATGGCGGGCCGTGGTATCATCTGAACGCGGCAAAATTCTTTCTGGACGGGGGCCTTGAAAACCGTACCGCCGCGTTGATTGCGCCATATGCCGATGCAAAAGGCGGTAACGCGCCCTTGATGTTTGCGCCCGATCAGATTGCAGCGTTGTTCACCGCACTGGATGCCGAGCGGTTTCAGATACACGTGCATTGCATTGGCGATGCGGCCACCCGCGCCGCCCTTGATGGCTTTGCCGCAGCACGCAAAGCCAACGGAGTGTGGCCGTCGCTGCATCAGATTGCGCATGTGCAGATGGTGGACCCCGCCGATATGCCGCGTTTTGCGGCCCTAGGGGTGATGGCGAACATGCAACCGTTGTGGGCAAGCGATGACCCGGATATGCCCGATGACACGATGGCGATGATCGGACCTGCGCGCGCGCCGCACACCTATGCGTTCGCCAGTCTGATCAATGCGGGCGCGCCCTATTGCATCAATTCCGACTGGCCGGTGACGACGCTGAACCCGTTCGAGATTATTGCCACTGCCGTGACGCGCGCACCATCGCATGCTTACGGGCGGGCCAAGCCGTTCTTTCCGAACGAACGCCTGTCAGTGATGGATTGTGTGCTTGGCTATACCGTTCACGCAGCGGCGGCATCGTGGCGCGGGCATCTGTGCGGCGCATTGCGCCCCGGCCTGTCGGGCGATTTCATCGTGCTGGACCGTGCTATCTTTACCTGCGATCCGCATGCAATCGCGGGCACGCAGGTGCTGTTGACGGTACTGGCGGGGCGCAGGGTCTGGCAGGCGGATGGTTTTGACAGGGGGGTGGGGTGATGGATGCGGATGGCGGTGAATTGTACCACGACCGGATGATCGCAATGCTGCAGGCCATCTGGGGCGACGGGTTCTTGTCACCGGGTGGCGCGGATGAAGTGGCGCGCGTGATTGGCGCGCATGATCTACGCGGGCAATCGGTGCTGGATATCGGCTGCGGGGCGGGAGGGATCGATATCGCCTTGGTGCAAAGCCATGGCGCGGGCTATGTCTGCGGTATCGACGTTGAAGATACGGTTCTAACGCAGGCGCGGAGGTTGATTGCGCGCAAGGGGCTGGCGGCGCAGATTGGGGTGATGAAGGTGGCCCCCGGCCCTTTGCCGTTTCCACCGGGCACATTTGATGTGGTGTTTTCAAAAGACTCCATCGTGCATATCGGCCACAAGGCGACGCTGATGGCTGAGGTGTTTCGTGTGTTGAAACCGGGCGGGTGGTTTCTGGCGTCAGACTGGTTGATCGGACATGACGATCAACCAAGTCCGGCAATGGCGGACTATATCGCAGCCGAAGGGCTGGATTTTGGTATGGCAAGCCCGGCGCGATACAGGGCGGCAATGGTGGCCGTGGGGTTTGATGACATTGCCGTCGTCAGCCGGAATGCATGGTACTGCGATGTGGCGCGCGCCGAACTTGCCCGGTTGCAAGGGGCGGCGGGCGCGCGGGCGGCAGACATGGTCGGGCAGGATTTCGTCGATGAGAACATCGGCATCTGGAGCCGCATGATTCCGGTGCTGGACACGGGCGAGCATTGCCCAACGCATCTGCGGGCGCACAAGCCACTGTACGCATAAAAAAACCCGGCGCGGGCGGTTCGCCTGCACCGGGTTTGATCGCGGGTTACAAAGGATTAGGGGTTCGCGGCGGGGGCGACTTCGCCTTCGGCCGCAGGGGCAGCCTCGACAGCCGGGGACAGTGACGCGATGTAGGCCACAACGTTGGCCGCATCTTCGGGCTTGCGCAATTTGAACGCCATCATCGAACGCGCGCCGCTGTCGCCCGTCACTTCCTTCAGGAATGCACCGGGATCGGCAAGGTAGGTAACAAGCTGGGCTTCGTCCCAGACAAGGCCACCTGCACCGGCGGCCACGATGGATTCGCCATATTCAAATTCCGGGTATGTGCCTGCGGTGCGGCCGACAACACCGTACAGGTTTGGACCGGTTTTCGCGTTGCGACCGGCAAGAACCTCGCCCGCCTCATTTGCGACCACGTGGCAGGTTTGGCACTGGTTGAACACGCGCTCACCTTTGGCGGCATCGCCTTCAGCAAAGGCGGGTCCAGCCAATAGGGTGGCAGCGGCAATCATTGACATCGAAAACTTCATGGGGTTCCTCCCGGTTACTTAGGCTCGTCCGCGGATCGTTACCGCGATTCCGTTTATTGCATTTGAATAGTTAGCTTATGCGACGGCATGAGCAAGTGCGCAGCGTTGCCACAGGGCCGAAAGTGCGGTCACAAGGTGGTCAATATCCGCCGATGTGTGCAAGGGGCCGGGGGTAAAGCGTAGCCGCTCGGTACCTTTTGGCACAGTGGGGTAATTGATGGGTTGAACATAGATGCCCCAATCCTCCATCAGGATGTTGGAGATCATGCGGCATTTGACCGGATCACCGATCATCACAGGGATGATGTGGCTGTCATTGGCCATATGGGGGATGCCGGCCTGATCCAGCCGTTTTCGCAGATAGGCCACGCGGTCACGCTGGGCGTGGCGTTCGGCCTGCGAGGTTTTCAGGTGCTGGATCGAGGCTGTCGCAGCCGCGGCAATGGCCGGGGGCAAGGCGGTGGTGAAGATAAAGCCGGAGGCAAAGCTGCGGATGAAATCGCACAGCGGGGCAGACCCTGTAATATAGCCGCCGACAACGCCGTAAGCCTTGCCAAGTGTGCCTTCAATCAATGTGATACGGTCCGCCAGCCCGCGTTCTTCGGATACCCCGCCACCGTGCGGGCCGTACATCCCCACTGCGTGAACCTCATCCAGATAGGTCATTGCGCCATGGGCCTCGGCGACCGCGACGATTTCGTGCATCGGGCTGATGTCGCCGTCCATGGAGTAGACGGACTCGAATGCGACGATCTTGGGCCTGTCGCCAACGGCATGCAGTTTACGGTCAAGATCGCGCCAGTCATTATGCCGCCACAGGACCTTGTCGGCGCGCGAATGGCGGATGCCTTCGATCATGGAGGCATGGTTCATCTCGTCCGATACGATCACGGCATTCGGGATACGCGCGCCAAGGGTCGACAGCGCCGCCCAGTTCGACACATAGCCTGATGTGAACAGCAGGGCCGCATCCTTGCCATGCAGATCGGCGAGTTCGCGTTCCAGCAGCAGGTGGTGGTGGTTGGTGCCTGAAATGTTGCGCGTGCCACCTGACCCGGTACCGCAAGCCTGAACGGTATCGACCATGGCGGCGATGACATCGGGGTGGTGGCCCATGCCCAGGTAGTCGTTGGAACACCAGACGGTAACTTCGCGCGTGGTATCGCCATCATGGGTTTGTACCTTTGGGTGACTGCCGCGCTGGCGCGTCAGATCGGCAAAGGTACGGTAGTTTCCTTCGGTTTTCAGCGTGTCCAGCTGGCCTTGGAAAATGGCGTCAAAGTCCATGGGTTGGCTCTTTCGTCTTGAGTAGCGGGGTCTGTGGCGCGGGCAGCATCCAACGCCAGAGTTTCTGGTCTGGCAGCGGCAGGACCATGAACCAGTGTTCCAGCAGGGCCAGCAGGGTCAGGGTTGCCAGAAGGATATTGGCGGCAAGGGCGGCCTCTGTCGTCGCGGCAGCCGCGCGTTCCATCCAGCACGCAGCGGCAAATGACAGCGCGGTGACGGAAACAGGAAAGAAAGCATTCATCGGGGCCAGACGAAAATGGCTGACCAGATGTGCCAGCGGGCGGGGTAAAAATTCGGTATGGATGCGCGGCACGCCGAAAAACAGGTTTAGCTTGGCAGAAATGCGGGCGAAGAACAGGATGACAAAGGTCCAAAGCCCGAGTGTGTTCGCAGCATCACGGGTGGTTGCAAACATCACAAGCACGGTCGCGGCCAGCAAAAGCTCGTGCCACAGGATTGCCCCGAAGGCGCGATGAAAGCGGTGCCACAGCGTAGCGTGCGGCGGGCAGGCAGTGCGGTTTGGTCCGGTGATGATGCCAGACAAAAAGGCAAGTTCGATCCAGCCCCAGATCGCAAGCGCCGAAAGAAAGGCAATATAGGCCCCGCCCGTCGAAGGGTCATGCATCGATTGCGCAAATCCCGCGATGCCTGCGGCCAGCAGGGGGGCACCAAGGATCACGGAACGGCCATGGGCGAGGGGGCCGCTGTTGTCGGCATGGCGGACCCGCCACAGGATCAGCCCGGTGGACATCCACCACAAGAACAGCGCCGATCCCGCCGCGAGCCATGGAAAGGTCATGCGCGACACCCCCTTGCGAGCATGCCGCGCCGGACGGCGGGGCGCGCCCACCCCTCCGTCCGATCCGCGACTGTCGTCACGGTATGGTTGTCCCCCGTCAATAGACTGGTTCCAGCCGGACATTCACCGGCGGGGTCGAGCGTTTGACGGGAATTGTGTAAAGCCGCACAAAGGCGAAGGCGGCCTTGGACATGGCCCCGAGTTTGGCAATCTTGCCGCCGATACCACCGCGCCGCTGTGCTGCATCCATGGCCACAAATGCATCATTCATGCGCCGCAGGTTCGGGATCCAGCGTGGATGGTCGATGTCCAGCTCAATCGGGAACACCTGCCGGGCGATTTCAGAGGTGATTTGATAGACGCGCTGGTCATACCAGTCGATATCCACGCCAAGCGCCTTGTGGAATTCGACGCGGGCATGGTCGCGTACCCACATCGTCGAATAGACTGCCGTCAGGAAAAAGCGAATCCACAGCTTGTTGGCCCAGCTTTCCGTCAGCTTGGCATCGGTGCGCATCAGCAGCGCAAACGCCTCTCCATGGCTGAATTCATCGTTGCACCATTCCTTGAACCACTTGAAAATCGGGTGGAACCTCTGTTCAGGGTGCGCCTCAAGATGGCGAAATATCGTGATATAGCGGGCGTAGCCGATCTTTTCGGACAGGTAAGTGGCGTAGTAGATAAACTTGGGCCGGAAATAGGTGTACTTCTTGGCCTTGGTCAAAAAGCCGAGGTTTACCGCAACGCCCGCCTCGCGCAGCGCGTCGTTGATGAAGCCTGCATGGCGCGCCTCGTCGCGCGCCATGTAGTTGAACAGTTCGCAAATATCAGCATTCGTGCCCCGGCGTTTCATTTCCTTGTACAGCACGCAGCCCGAAAACTCGGCCGTGCAGGATGACACCAGAAAGTCGATGAATTCGCGGCGCAAGGGCGGGTGCATGCCATCCCAATCGACCTTGTCCCACGCCTCGGTCTTTTTGAAATGGCCCTTGTTGGGGTCGGATTTCATCTGGACGATCAGCTTGTCCCATTCCGCACGCACCGGGGTGACATCGATGCGGTCCATCTCGTCAAAGTCCGTGGTGTAAAACCGCGGGTTCAGCAGCGTGGTTTCTGTCGCCATTGCAGTGGTGTCCACCGGTGCCA
The DNA here is from genome assembly GCA_031396505.1 of Rhodobacterales bacterium. Taxonomy (GTDB): domain Bacteria; phylum Pseudomonadota; class Alphaproteobacteria; order Rhodobacterales; family Rhodobacteraceae; genus JAAFHS01. Next base: position 598 of record JANNKX010000061.1, on the reverse strand, counting down.
TCGTGGCTGCGATTTCGGCACCGGAATCGGGATACAGATCATGCGGTGTGGCGTTCATAGCCGAACCTCCTCTGAGAATGAGAATTCGCACAGCTCCATGAACCCGAAATCGCCTGTGGCGCGGGTCCAAAGGCGCTCGATCGCGTTTGCGCGGGTGATGGTGGCGGTGCGGTCTTCGATGATGACCTCTCCGAAGGCAGCGGTGATCGGGGTGCCGTGCACGAGCACTTCATCGCCTGGGTAAACGACGGCGCCGTTATTGAACCGGACATGGGCGTGCAGGGCATCAAAGCAATGGCTCACCTCGACGGTGCAAGGTACCTCTTCCCTTTTTTTGGTGAAAAGCGGCATGATTTCAGTTTCCTTATTGATCAAAAAGCCGTTCAAACGCGGCTTTGTTGTCGCCTCCGAAGGCATACAGCTCAAAACTGTAGTCGGTTTCCGGGTCTTCCATGACTAGGCGACCGTTGGCGTATTCCACCAGCCGCACGGGCAGTGTCTGATCAACACCATGCCTGCGGCGGGCTGTAAAGACGGCGGATTGTATCACTGTCACAAAACCGCCATGCGGCAGGTCCACCAGCACGCTGCCATCGGT
>JANNKX010000044.1:0-4029 GCA_031396505.1 Rhodobacterales bacterium | reverse complement strand
GCGTGTCATGCGCAATCGGCTGAACCCGTTTGCGCATGACACGCTTTAGCGATGCAAAACCTGCAAACCGGGCATTTTGGTAACGGTCCCTTAACCTTGTCCTGAAATGGTTGGAATAATGAAAATTTGCTTGAAATGTTCTTGATTTGTTTTCATACACAACGGAACACGTGGGGAACAAACGTAACGTTGCCGCCGGATCGCGGCTGTGGAATAAGGGATAGAAACATGTCGACAGCAAGCCTTATCGACCTCGGCGGAAAGCGGGAAATGGACAAGCAGAAAGCTTTGGAAAGTGCATTGGCACAGATCGAACGACAGTTCGGCAAAGGGTCGATCATGCGGCTGGGCGCAAACAGCCCGGCCATGGATATCGAGGCGACATCGACCGGGTCACTTGGCCTTGATATCGCATTGGGCATTGGCGGGCTGCCCAAAGGGCGGATCATCGAAATCTATGGGCCGGAATCGTCGGGCAAAACCACGCTGACGCTGCATGTGGTGGCCGAAGAGCAGAAAAAGGGCGGCGTTTGCGCGTTTGTGGATGCCGAACACGCGCTGGACCCGCAATATGCCAAAAAGCTGGGCGTGGACCTGGACGAATTGCTGATCAGCCAGCCCGACACGGGCGAGCAGGCGCTGGAGATTGTAGACACGCTTGTGCGGTCGGGTGCGGTCAGCCTGATTGTGGTCGATTCGGTGGCGGCTTTGACACCGAAGTCCGAAATCGAAGGCGATATGGGCGATATGCAGATGGGCGCACAAGCGCGTCTGATGAGCCAGGCGATGCGCAAATTGACGGCGAGCATCGGGCGCAGCAACTGCATGGTGATTTTCATCAACCAGATCCGCATGAAAATCGGCGTGATGTTCGGCAGTCCGGAGACGACGACGGGCGGCAATGCGCTGAAGTTCTATGCATCGGTGCGTCTGGATATCCGGCGCATCGGGTCGATCAAGGAAAAGGACGATGTCGTCGGCAACACGACACGGGTCAAGGTTGTCAAGAACAAGGTGGCCCCACCCTTCAAGCAGGTCGAATTTGACATCATGTATGGCGAGGGGATTTCGAAGACCGGAGAGTTGGTGGATATCGGGGTCAAGGCGGGCGTGGTTGAAAAGTCGGGCAGCTGGTATTCGTTCCGCGATGAACGCATCGGGCAGGGCCGCGAAAACGCAAAGGCGTTCCTGAAGGCAAACCCGGCGATCGCGAATGAAATCGAAGACAAGATCCGCGGCTCGAACGGCCTTGATTTCAACGTCGCAGGCGGACCCGCTGCCGAGGATGTTGTGGATATGTGATCCGTCTCAGGGATTGCGCGAAAAGGCCCCGGTCGCAGGATCGGGGCTTTTTTCATATGCGGCCTGCTGTGCGGTGGACAGCCCGGCACATGGGGGCTAAACCGGGCAAAATACTGTAAAAAGGGCGCCGCGCATGCCATCGTTGAACGAGATCCGATCGACTTTTCTGGATTATTTCCACCGCAACGATCACCGCGTGGTCGACAGCAGCCCGCTTGTCCCGCGCAATGACCCGACGCTGATGTTCGCCAATTCGGGCATGGTGCAGTTCAAGAATTGCTTCACCGGGGTGGAGACGCGCGATTACAAACGCGCGACCACGGCGCAGAAATGCGTGCGCGCGGGCGGCAAGCACAACGATCTGGACAATGTGGGCTATACCGCGCGGCACCACACGTTTTTCGAGATGCTGGGGAATTTCAGCTTTGGCGATTATTTCAAGGAACAGGCGATCGCCTATGCGTGGGAACTGCTGACCACTGATTTCGGGCTGGCGAAAGACAAGCTGACGGTGACGGTTTACCATACGGATGACGAGGCGGCGGCCCTGTGGAAAAAGATCGCGGGCCTGCCCGAGAACCGGATCATCCGCATCGCGTCGGATGACAACTTCTGGCGCATGGGGCCGACCGGGCCGTGCGGGCCGTGCACCGAGATTTTTTATGACCATGGCGACAAGATCTGGGGCGGCCCGCCGGGCAGTGCGGATGAAGATGGCGACCGGTTCATCGAGATTTGGAACAACGTGTTCATGCAGAATGAACAGTTCGCAGACGGGTCGATGCGGCCTTTGGACATGCAATCGATTGATACCGGCATGGGGCTGGAGCGGATCGGTGCGTTGTTGCAAGGCAAGCACGACAATTACGACACCGATCTGATGCGCAGCCTGATCGAGGCATCGGCGCATGCAACACATTCTGATCCCGACGGGCCGGGCAAGACGCATCACCGGGTGATTGCAGATCATCTTCGGTCGACCAGTTTTCTGATCGCGGATGGGGTGATGCCGTCGAATGAGGGGCGTGGTTATGTGCTGCGGCGGATCATGCGGCGGGCGATGCGGCATGCGCATATGCTGGGGGCCATAGACCCGGTGATGTGGCGGCTGGTGCCGGCATTGGTGCGGCAGATGGGGGGGGCCTATCCGGAACTTGCGCGCGGGCAGGCGATGATCGAAGAGACGCTTCGGCTGGAAGAAACGCGGTTCAAGACAACGCTGGACCGGGGGCTAAAGCTGCTGGATGACGAGCTTGCGCGCCTGCCCGAAGGCGGTGATCTGGGCGGTGCGGCGGCCTTCAAGCTGTATGACACCTATGGATTTCCATTGGATCTGACGCAGGATGCGTTGCGCGAACGGGGGCGCGGCGTGGATGTGGCGGGTTTTGATACTGCCATGGCGGAACAGAAAACCAAGGCGCGTGCAAGCTGGGCGGGCACCGGCGAGACGAAAGATGCGGCGATCTGGTTCGATCTGGCAGAGGCGCATGGGGCCACCGAATTTCTGGGATATGACACGGAACAGGCCGAGGGGCAGGTTCTGGCAATCGTGGCGGGCGGGGCGGCGGTTGGAAATGCCAGTGCCGGGTCGCAGGTGCAGGTGATTTTGAACCAGACGCCATTTTACGCGGAATCGGGCGGGCAGGTCGGCGATCAGGGCAGTTTGCGCACCGATACCGGGTTTGCGCGGATTTCGGATGTGAAGAAATCCCAAGGGCTGTTCATTCATGTGGCGGACGTGATCGAGGGCACGATTGCGACGGGGCAGGGTGCGGCGCTGGTGGTGGATCACGCGCGGCGCAGTGCAATCCGGGCGAACCATTCGGTGACGCATTTGCTGCATGAGGCGCTGCGGCGCGCGCTTGGCGACCATGTGGCGCAGCGCGGGTCGTTGAACGCGGCAGACCGGATGCGGTTTGATTTCAGCCACGGCAAGGGATTGTCGGGCGCGGAATTGGCGGGGGTCGAGGCCGAGGTGAACGAGTTTATCCGCCAGAACGGTGTGGTGGAAACCCGGATCATGACGCCGGACGATGCGCGCGCGATCGGGGCGCAGGCGTTGTTTGGGGAAAAGTACGGCGATGAGGTGCGGGTGGTTTCCATGGGTATGCAGCCCGGATCGGGCAAGGGTGCGGACGGCGTGACTTATTCGCTGGAACTGTGCGGGGGCACGCATGTGCAACGGACGGGCGATATCGGGGCCTTTGTGTTGCTGGGCGATTCTGCATCGAGTGCGGGGGTGCGGCGGATTGAGGGCCTGACGGGGCAGGCGGCACTGGACCATCTGCGGGTGCAGGACGCGCGGCTGGCGGAAGTGGCCGGGATGCTGAAAACCCATGCGGGCGATGTGGTAGAGCGGGTGAAGTCGCTGGCGGATGAACGCCGTGCCTTGCAGAACGAGGTGGCGCAACTGCGGCGTGAACTGGCCATGGGGGGCAAGGCTGCGGGGCCGGAATCCAAGGATATCAACGGGGTGGCATTTGTGGCGCAGGTGCTTTCGGGGGTGTCGGGCAAGGAGTTGCCAGGGCTGATTGACGAGATGAAGGCGCGGATCGGGTCGGGGGCGGTGCTGTTGATTGCAGATGCGGGGGGCAAGGCGGCAGTTGCGGCGGGGGTCACGGCGGATCTGACGGGGCGGATTTCGGCGGTGGATATCGTGAAGGCGGCGGCAGAGGCATTGGGTGGCAAGGGCGGCGGCGGGCGGGCAGATATGGCGCAGGCGGGGGG
>JANNKX010000018.1:0-20630 GCA_031396505.1 Rhodobacterales bacterium | reverse complement strand
GGAGGCCCGCAAGGTGCTGGTGGATCAGTAGACGGGGACCTTGTTCCCGATTGCGGATGACGTGAAAATACAGGTGGAATGGAACCCGGCGCAAGTCGCGGAATACCGTCTTATCGGGTATGAAACGCGCGCGTTGCGGCGCGAGGATTTCAACAACGACCGGGTGGATGCGGGCGAGATTGGCGCGGGCACAGCCGTGACAGCGATCTATGAGGTGACCGCACCGGGCAGTGATGCGCTGTTGAATGATCCCTTGCGCTATGGTGCGGCGGGGGCAGAACCGGCGGGCGGCGAGATGGGATTTTTGCGGCTGCGGTACAAGGCACCAGGGGAAAGTGCATCGGAACTGATCGAGGTGCCGATTGTGGCGGGTGATACCGCGCCGTCCGACGATGTGCGTTTTGCCGCCGCCGTGGCGGGGTTCGGGCAGTTGCTGACCGGGGCCACGTATCTGGGCGAGTGGGGCTGGGATGACGCGATTGCGCTGGCCAATGGCGCGCGGGGGGATGATGCGTTCGGCTATCGCGCCGAGGCGGTGAACCTGATGCGGCTGGCGAAAAGTCTGGCGCGCTAGCTGTATCACTGCCAATCGGGTTCACCTGACGGGCAGCGATACGCAACATAACCAACGGCTTGCCTATCCTGGATCGCCTTCAGTCTGCATCAGATTGAAGGCGATCCGCCCTGGCGATCACGATTTTTCTGCGAAAAATCCGGGTTTTCGGTGTCGGGAACTGTGATCTTTCGCAGAAAGATCGGGCAAGGGTCGGGTTATGGCGACATGACAACACCATAGTGATCGGCAAAGCCACGCGCGCCTGCGGGCGTGATCTGCAGCAGGCGGGGGGTTTTGGTGCGCGTGACCCAGCCATGGGCAAAGGCCTGTGCCAGCACGGCCGCACCGAGGCCACCTGCAATGTGGGGGCGGCGCGCCGTCCAGTCCAGACAGCTGCGCAAGGCCGGTCGCATTGGTGGTAACGCAAGGCCAAGCCGCCGCAGACCCGCATCAAACCCCGCGGCCTTTTCCAACAGACCGGCATCCAGCGCAAGAAGGCCTTGGTGCACAAGGGCCTGGGCCAGTTTTACACCAAGATCGCCTGCAAGGTGATCATAGCAGCAGCGCGCCATTGCGATGGGCGTGGTGGGCAATGGCGGCGGCAGCAACGGCGTCATGGCTTCCAGTACGGTGGCCACATCGGGGCTGGAAAGCGTATAATAGGTGGAGCGCCCGGTCTTTTGTGCGCGCACAAGGCCCGCGTCGCGCAGATGCGACAGATGTTCAGAGGCAGTTGAGGGGGCAAGTGCGGCAAAGCTGGCAAGTTCCTTGCCAGTAAAGGCGCGGCCATCCATCAGCAGGCACAACAGGCGCACACGGCTGCCGTCGCCAAAACTTCGCATCAATTTCCAAAGTTCGTGGTCCATGGCGCATCTGACGCAGGCGCGCGGGCGGATGCAATGGCGAAGGCTTCGGCCTGGCCCGAAGGGTGGGCGGGGCCGGATGGCCCCTGCCCTTTTCCGTGCGATCAGTGCGTGGGGGCATCCGTCTGATCGGGGGTCACTGTCAGGGCCGCGACATCGGCGCTGCGGGCGATCTCGATCCGGCGGGGTTTCAGCGCCTCGGGCATTTCGCGCACAAGGTCGATGTGCAGCATGCCAAGGTCATGGGCGGCCCCTGCGACGCGCACATGATCGGCGAGTGCAAAGCGGCGTTCAAACGCGCGGGTGGCGATGCCACGGTGCAGATAGCTGCGCGCATCGCCTTCGGGGGCCTTGCGGGCGGTAACGATCAGCGCACCATCCTTGACCTCGACCGCCAGTTCATCGGCGGTAAAGCCTGCGACGGCGATGGAAATACGGTAGGCATCCTCGGCCGTTTTTTCGATGTTATAGGGCGGATAGGTGGGCTGGCCGACGTCGGCAGACAGGGCACGGTCCATCAGGCCTGCGATGCGGTCAAAGCCGACGGTGGCACGGTAGAGCGGGGTGAAATCATAGTTACGCATGGGTCATCCTTATCAAGCGATGTGTGAAGCCCTTCCAGCCGGACAGGGCGGGTATTTGCCCCGGCCCGCGTGTTGGCACCGGGGACATCACATCAGATGGGATGCAGATTTGCGCCTTTCAAGGGGCGTCGGCGGCGCCCGGGGGGGCCATGAATTTCGCGCCCGTGGCATTGCCGCCAGAAATCACACGCACGCCGCCGCGCCCGGTGGTGCCGCGGATATCATTGGCCATTTCGGCCTTCAGTTCGGCCAGTGGCGCATCGAGTGACACGCCAAGCGAAACGGTCTGGCCGTCAAGCTGCGCCTTGGCGGACACGACGGAGACAACGCGCGGCACGCCGTCACGGAACGAAAATACCGGAGCACCGGACGATCCGAAATCGACGCTGCAATCCATCACGATCGCCTCGGCCTCACGCGACAGGACGTGGCAGGTTTCCTGCAGGGATGGCACTTCGGACCGGTCTTGGGCGTAAGACACGATGCCGACCTCATCGCCGGTGACAGGGCGCACGTCGAGATCGAAGGGTTGCACGTTCCACAGACGCACGGGCTGATTCAGTTGCACAAGGGCCACGTCATAGGCGACGCGGGCAACGCCCTGATCCCCGGCATAGATATAGTCGGGATGTGGCAGGGCCTTGCGCGCGGTGCGGTAAGCCAGCGCGCTGCCATTGCGCCATCCGGCCAGAAATTCGATCTTGGATGGGTCGACGCGTGCACCGGTTTCCTTGTCAAACAGGCAATGGGCCGCCGTCAGCACCAGATCGGGTGCAATCAGCGTGCCGGTACAAAAGCCACGCGTGCCAAGATTGAGGCGGCCCACGGCCTCCCAGCCGCGGCTGTCATTGGCGGTTTCAAGGGCGACCAGCGGTGTGGACGGTTTATCTTGCGCAAGGCTGATTGCGGGAAGGCTGGCAACCATGACAAGGGCGAAGGCAATCAGGGCGCGCATGGCATCTCCGGGCTGTGGTCGGGCTGTCGTACCCAAGCACTTCGGCGAATCTGTGGCAAAGGTTATTCGATCATCGCGCGCGGTTGCGGCCCACCTGTTGCCCAATCCAGCAGTTCCACGGTATGCACGACGGGCACCCCCACGGTCGATCCGATCTGCATCATGCAGCCGATGTTGCCTGCGGCGATGACATCGGGGGCGCGGGCCATCAGGGTTTTGACCTTGCGATCCTTCAGTTCGGATGAAATCGCGGGTTGCAGCAGGTTGTAGGTGCCAGCGGAGCCACAGCACAGATGACTGTCGGCGGGTTCGACCACGGTAAATCCCGCACGTTTCAGCAGGTCTTTCGGCAGCGTCTTGATCTGCTGGCCATGCTGCAGCGAACAGGCGGCGTGATAGGCAACGCGAATACCCTTGGGGGCACCTTCGGGGATACCGAGTTTGGTCAGAACCTCGCTGATATCCATCGCGAGGCTGGCCACATGTGCGGCATCAGCGGCCAGCGCATCATTGCGGAACATATGGCCGTAATCCTTGACGGTGGTGCCACAACCGGAGGTGTTGATGACGATCGCATCAAGGCCGCGCGGCAGCTCGGTCATGAAGGCTGCGATGTTGGCGGAGGCAGATGCGTGCGATTGTGCCTCTTTGCCCATGTGGTGGGTCAGCGCGCCACAGCAGCCCTGCCCTGCAGCCACGACCACTTCGCAGCCCAGCCGGGTCAGCAGGCGGATGGTGGCATCATTGATATCGGTATTCAGCGCCTTTTGCGCGCAACCCGTCATCAGCGCAACGCGCATCTTGGGCGGACCGATGGCGGCGAAGGTTTGCGGATCGTCATTGCGGCTGACGGGCGGAATGGTTTTGGGTGCCATCGCAACCATGGCGCGCAGGCGGGCATCAGGGATCAGCCGCACAAAAGGTCTGGCAAGTTTTGCCCCGAACAAGGCAAGGCGAAACCGCGTGGGGTTGGGGATGACCCAGGCCAGCACATTGCGCAGCAGGCGGTCACCAAGGGGGCGGGTGTAGGTCGCCTCGATATGCGCGCGGGCGTGATCGACCAGATGCATGTAATGCACGCCCGAGGGGCAGGTCGTCATACAGGCAAGGCATGACAGGCAGCGGTCGATATGCTTGACGGTCTTTTCATCGGCGGGGCGGCCGTTTTCCAGCATTTCCTTGATGAGGTAGATGCGCCCGCGCGGGCTGTCCAACTCATCGCCCAGCACCTGATAGGTGGGGCACGTGGCGGTGCACATGCCGCAATGCACGCAGGATCGCAGGATTTCGTTTGACCTTGCGGTGGCGGGGTCGCGCAACTGTTCGGGGGAAAAGGTGGTTTGCATCAGGATGTCACCGTAGTCGGGGACGCGGGGGCGACATCGCCCCCCATCAGACCGGGGTTAAGGATGCCGCGCGGATCAAACTGCGCGCGCAAAGCCTGCGAAAGGGCGGCAATGGGGGCGGTTTCGGGGTGAAACGCAGGCACATCTGCGGGGCCGCGCATCAGCGTGGCATGCCCGCCAAGGCGGTTCACGAGGCCGCGAATGCGCACGGCATCATCGCCGCCCGGCACCAGCAGCCAGACCAGACCACCGCCCCAATCCATCACGCGGTCGACATGCGCACCCAAAGCTGCCAGCAACACCGGCCCATCCGTGGGCTTGACCGACACCCGCCAGATCGCGCCCACACGCCCGGCAAATGCCGCCACATCGCGGATCCCGGCCCAGATTGCGGCGCTGTCAGCAGCCGTCACAATGTCGCCCCCGATCAGGGCCGACAATGCCGCACTGCGATAGGCAACAGACCCGGCCATCCCTTCGACACGCAACAACACGCGCCCGTCATAGGCCGCGCCTGACAGATCATAGGGCGACCCCAAGGCACGGCTTAACATCGCCACCGCCGCCGCCGAATCGGCGACGGGCAGAACCACGGTCGCCTCAGCCTCGGGCACGGCTTGCAATTTGAACGCTACTTCCGTCAAAACCCCCAGCGTGCCCTGCGCGCCCGCCATCAGTTTCACCAGATCATAGCCGGTCACGTTTTTCATCACGCGCCCGCCGTTCTTCAGGATGATACCTGCCCCATCGACCAGCCGCACGCCAATCAGATTGTCGCGGCAGGCGCAGCCCTGGATCCGGCGCGGGCCTGATGCATTGGTCGCCACCACCCCGCCGATGGTCGATGCACCCGCCCGCCCCAAAAGGCCACGCAGATCCGGCACCTCGAACGCCAGCCGCTGCCGTTCCGCCGCCAATGCCGTATCCACCTCTGCCAAAGGCGTGCCGGCCTTGACCACCAGCGTCAATGCACCCGGTTCATACAGGCTGATACCCGACAGCCCACCCGTCTCCAGCACTTCGCCTGCGACCCGCCGCAAGGCGCGCGTGCCGCCACCCCGGATGTGCAAAGGGCCGTTCGCGCCGCGGATGATTTCGGATAGCTCTTCTTCAGTTGAAGGCCGTACCATGCCCCTTCCTCTCTGTCCAAATATCCTCGGGGGGTCCGGGGGGGCAGACAGCCCCCCAGCCTTCATGCAGCAGACCGCCTGCTGGCGGTCACGTCCAACGGAAACACCTTGGCGGGGTTCAGCAACCATTTCGGATCGAACACATCCTTCACACGCAACTGCGCCTCCATGTCATCCGGATTGAACTGCGCGCCCATCAGGTCGCGCTTCTCAACGCCGACGCCATGTTCGCCCGTCAGACAGCCACCGACCTCGACGCACAGACGCAGTATATCGGCGCCGAGTGCCTCGCACTTTTCCAGATCGCCCGCCTTGTTTGCATCAAACATGATCAGGGGGTGCATGTTGCCGTCGCCCGCGTGAAACACGTTGGCGACCTTCAGCCCGTAGACATCGCCCAGTTCCGCAATGCGGCGCAAAACGAAGGGCAAGGACGACACCGGGATCGTGCCGTCAAGGCACATGTAGTCGGCGATGCGCCCAATCGCGCTGAACGCCGATTTGCGGCCCAGCCAGATGCGTTTGGTTTCATCCTCGGACGTGCTTTCGCGCATGGCGGTGGGGTTATGGCGCGCGGCGATAGTCTTGATATGGGCCAGTTGTTCGTCAATTTCTGCAGGCGATCCTTCGACCTCCACAATCAGCAGCGCCTCGCAATCGGGGTATCCGGCATGGGCGTATTCTTCGCAGGTGCGGATGCAGGGGCGGTCCATGAATTCGATCGCGACCGGCAGGATGCCCGCCTTGATGATGTCGGACACGCAGGCGCCCGCGACCTCGTTGGCATCGAACCCCAGCAGGATGGGGCGCGCGCCTTCGGGTTTGGCAAGGATGCGCAAGGTGGCCTCGGTCACGACGCCAAGCTGCCCTTCGGATCCGCAGATGATGCCCAGCAGGTCAAGGCCGGGGGCATCCAGATGGCCGCCACCAATATCCATCACGGTGCCGTCCATCAGCACCAGCTTGACCCCCAGCAGATTGTTCGTGGTCACACCGTATTTCAGGCAATGCGCGCCACCCGAATTCATCGCGATGTTGCCCGCGATCGCGCAGGCAAGCTGGCTTGACGGGTCGGGGGCATAGAAAAACCCGTCCTGTTCCACGGCCCCCGTGACACTGAGGTTGGTGCGCCCGGTTTGCACGCGGATCAGGCGGTTGTCATAATCGGTGTCGAGCACGGCATTCATCCGCCCGACCCCCAGCACCACGCAATCGGCGGTGGGCATTGCCCCGCCGGCAAGGCTGGTGCCCGATCCACGCGGCACGACAGGGACATTCATCGCGTGGCAGAACTTCAACACGGCGGCGACCTCATCCGTCGTGCGCGGCAGCACGACGGCAAGCGGGGTGCAGCGATAGGCGGCAAGGCCGTCACATTCATAGGCCTTGGTTTCCAGCGCGTCATCAATCACGGCATCGGCGGGCAACAAGGTGCGCAGCCCTGCGACGATGCGGGCTTTGCTGGATAACACGAACGGGTCGGGTTTTGGCATTTCCATGTCGGGTCCCCCTATGATTGGTAAGTTAATATAACCAATTTCACCCATTGGCAAGCAATTCCGCCAACCGCTATGCTATCGGCATGGACCTTCCATTTTCCCTCGGGCCGCTTGATACGCTTAATCTGCTGGCGTTGGCCATTCTGGTGGCGGCCTGGGCGGGAACAGGGTGGATTATCGAACATCCGCCCGCGCGGCGGTTGTCGGTTTCGGTGTTGATGGCACAGTATCGGCGTGACTGGATGGCGCAGATGGTGACACGCCAGCCACGCATCTTTGACGCGACAATCATCGAATCACTGCGGCAGGGTACGGCATTTTTCGCATCGACCTGCATGATCGCGATTGGGGGCGGGGTGGCGGTGATTGGCAATTCAGACCGGGTGCGGGGCCTGACGGATGACCTGCCGCTGATCGCGGGCGAGGTGCCGGTCGAGGTGAAGATCATCGTGGTGTTGCTGCTGCTGGCGAATGCGCTGTTAAAATTCGTGTGGTCGAACCGGCTATTTGGCTATTGCAGCATCCTGATGGCGGCGGTGCCGAATGACACGATGGACCCGGCGGCCTATCCACGGGCGGCACAGGCGGCAGAGATCAACATCACGGCGGCGCGCAGTTTCAACCGGGGCCTCAGGGCGATCTATTTCGCGCTGGCGGCACTTGCATGGATTTTGGGGCCATGGGCGTTGATGGCGGGCACGGGGGCGGCGGTCTTGGTGATGCTGCGGCGCGAATTTGCGTCGATCTCGCGCCGGGTGATCCAAAGCGATATGCCGGGTGAACAGGTAAGGTCGGAATAGACGCACGCAAAGGTGAACATTCTGCGCGGTGATCCTGTGCAACGATTGGCACATGAAAACCAGTCTCATCATGATGTGCCTTTACAGCACGCTCGCCCTGCCCGCGATGGCAGACCCCGCGCAGATTGAAGGCGCCACGGTGCGGCCAGACGGCGCAACATGGTCCTTCGATGTAACGCTGCGCCATCCCGATACGGGCTGGGACCACTATGCCGATGCATGGGAGGTGCTGGCGCCGGATGGCACGTCGCTGGGGGTGCGCGAACTGGCGCATCCGCATGTCGATGAACAGCCCTTTACGCGCAGCCTGTCGGGTGTGTCGATCCCGGCGGGTGTGGATCATGTGATGATCCGTGCGCGCTGTCTGGTGGATGGCTGGGGCGGTGACATGCTGCGGGTTGATATGGCGCCGTCAAGACTACCGCCATTTGCGCCCTTCGATCAGCCATGCAGCCACGGCCAATCCGGCCGCCAACAGCAGATACAACCAGCCGGGCAACAAGGCCGCGACACGGATATCTTCGGTCACGTAAGCCTCACGCGGGGTGATGCCGATCCAGCCGCGCCCGGTGGTGGGGCGGCCGGGGCGCACCTGTCGCAGGTCGGGCGTGCCATCCGACAGACGCAGGATCCCGCCATTTGCGGCATCGACGACCGGGGCCAGCAGATCGGGCGTGGCGATGGTTTCGACAAATTCGCGCGGCGCGGATGGCCCGACGGCGACGACGCGGGTCAGATCGCCTTGTTCCAGGCGGTAGAGGCCCATTTCAGGCGCATCCCAGTCCAGGCTGAACCTGCCCGGCGCGGTTTCGGGCAGATCGAGCGTCACGTCGGCACCGTCCGGCGCGGTGATTGTCAACGGCCCCGGTGGTGCGTCCAGAATGGTGCGCCGGGTGATGGTCAGTGTCGCCCCCTGGGCCGTCGCCGTCAGCGCCTCTTCCTCAAGCTCCGGTTCTTTCAGCATCCAGTGCGCGAGGCGGCGCAGCAGTTCCAACTGCGGCCCGCCGCCTTCGTACCCACGCCCCCAGAGCCAGATGTGATCGGACGCGAGCACGGCCACGCGGCCTTCGCCTTCGCGGGCGAGCTGCAGCAGCGGGCGGTTGCCCGGCCCGGTCATCAGGGTTTCGCCTGCGCGCGGCGTCACCTCCATCATGCGAAACCAGCGACCCCAGCCATCCGGGCCTGCCAGCGCCTCCAGCCCTTCGGTCACGGGATGTTTGCGGCCAAGGTCGGTCAGTTCAGGGCGATAGCCTTCTTCGATGATGCGGCCTGTCACATCGACGGGCAGCACATCGGCAAGGGGTGACCGCCACAGGCTGTCGGCGACGCCCGCCTCGGGGCCCGCGGACACCAGAACGGTACCGCCATTGGTGACGTAATCGCGCACGTTTTCAAGGTATTCGTTGGGCAGGATGCCGCGAATGCGGTAGCGATCAAAGATGATCAGATCGAATTCTTTGATCTTTTCCACGAACAATTCGCGCGTCGGAAAGGCGATCAGCGACAATTCATCGACCGGGATGCCATCCTGCTTTTCCGGCGGGCGCAGAATGGTGAAATGCACAAGATCAACGGATGGATCAGATTTCAGCAGGTTGCGCCAGACGCGTTCGCCGGTGTGCGGCTCACCCGATACCAGCAGGACGCGCAGACGGTCGCGCACGCCATTGATTGCGACGACGGCGGCATTGTTGCGATCGGTCAATTCACCGGCGGCGGCGGCGACCGAGAATTGCAGCACGTTCATCCCGCCATGCGGCAGGGTGACGGGCAGTTCAAGGTCTTTGCCGACGTCGACGGTATAGGTTTGCGGGGGTTCGGCATCGACGGTGATGGTCAGATCAACCAGCGGGCCGATATCGGCGGGAACGGCACCGGAATCTTCGATCCGCAGGGTCAGTTTGACCTCTTCGCCCAAAATCGCAAAGGCGGGGGCATCCTTGACGATCAGACGGCGGTCCCAGTCGGTATCCTGCCCGGTGAGCAGCACATGCAGGGGTGCAGGCAGATCGGGGGCGAGTTCAAGATCATGCAGGCGGCCATCTGTCACAAGGATTGCGCCCGCGACACGGGCGCGCGGTTCTTCGGCCAGCGCCGTGGCAAGGGCCGTCATCGCAAGGCTGCCCGCGTCATCGGCGCCATCGGCAAAGCGGATCACGCGCAGTTCGGTGTTTTCCATCGCGTCCACTTCGGCGGTGATGGCGGCGATGGCATCGGCTGTCTGGGCCGGACGGGTGCCAAGTTGCTGACTGGCGCTGTCATCAACGACCAGCAGCACGATATCGGTCAGGTTGCCGCGATCTTCTTCCTGCAAGGCAGGGTTGGCGATGGCGGTCAGCAAGACAGCCGCTGTCAGCCCGCGCAGCCACCAGCCAGACAGGCCGCGCCACAGGGCAATGGCCAGCAAGACGGCGGCAAAGGCCAGCAGCGCCCACAGGATGGGCCACGCGACCAGCGGATCAAAGACAATGCTTCCGGTCATTGGCCCAGCCTTTCCAGCAGGGCAGGCACATGGACCTGATCGGATTTATAGTTGCCGGTCAGGACATGCATGATGATATTGATGCCAAAGCGGTACGCCATTTCGCGCTGCCGTTCACCGGCAAAGCCGCGCCCGACGGGCAAAAGGGCGACGCCACGATTGTCGACGGCCCATGCGGCAGCCCAGTCATTGCCGCCGATAATCACCGGGGTCACGCCATCGTTCAGGTTGCGAAACGGCATGCCTTCGATCTGTTCGGCATCGGGGGGGGCGGCCTCGACCCAGGCGCCAGCACCCTGAAAGCGGCCGGGGAAATCCTGCAGCAGATAGAAGGTGCGGGTGATGACATGGTCGGCGGGAATGGGTTCGATGGCGGGAATATCAAGGCCCGCGGCGATGCGTTGCAGGGCCTGACCTTCGGGGGTCTGCCCGGTGCGGGCGGTATCGGCATCGCGGGTATCGAACAGGATCATCCCGCCGGTGCGCAGATAGTCGTTCAGTTTGGCATAGGCGGCGGCAGATGGTTCGCTTTGCGTCGTGGTAATCGGCCAGTAAAGAAACGGAAAGAACGCAAGTTCATCACGTTCGATATCGACGCCGATGGGGTCAAGCGGTTCCACGGATGTGCGTTCGTAAAGCCGCATGCCAAGGCCAAGCAAACCGGCCTGCGACACATCATCGACGCGGGCATCGCCGGTCAGGACATGGGCCAGCACAACGCCGGAGGTTGCGGCAAAAGCAAGAGGATCATCAGCGGTTTCGACGGGTGCGGGGTCAGTTTGCGCGCGCCCATCGCCCGGCATCACAAACATCGCAAGGGCCGCGATCAGTGCGGCGGTGCCGCGCCGCATCCCCCCGCTCAGCTTGCCGGAAAGCCAGAGGGCTGCAAGGATATCGAGCATCAAAAGCATCAGACCGCCCGCAAGGAACGAACCTTTCAGCGCCTGTTCCTGTGCCATTTCCAATCCTTCAATGGTCGTGCCCGCAGGCCATGCAGCAGGGGCCAGCGCGGTATCGGCGGCAATCACGTTCAGCGCGACGCGGCGGTCATTACCGGCATAAAGGCCGGGCGGGTAGGCAGGCCCCGGCCCCTGTTGCATGGCAGCGGCAAGATCGGTGCCTTCGACCCCTGCCATCTCGCCTGCGTCGGATGCCTCGCCATAGGCATCAATCAGGGTTTCGGTCACCCAGATCTGGCCCGCAAGATCGACAGCATCGGGGGTCGCGGGGCGGGTGGACACGGCAAGGCGTTCGAGCATCGACACGAACAGGCCTGACAACGGCAGGGTGGACCATTCTGCATTGGCGGTGACATGCACCAGCACGACCTGCCCCTGCCCCAGCACCTTGCGCGTCACAAGGGGCGTGCCATCGGCAAGGGCGGCAATCGTGCGGCTGGCAAGGTCAGGGTCGGGCTGGGCCAGAACCTGCGCTGTCACTGTGACATCACCCGGCACGGCCAGACCCATGAAGGGCGATCCTTCGGTGAAGGGGGCCAGCGTTTTCGGCTCTCCCCAGCTCATGGCACCGCCCACGGTACGACCACCTTCGCGCAGGCGCACGGGCATCAGGGGGTCTTCGGTAATGCGGCTGATATCGCTGGCAGCAAGGCGGGGCCCGGCAAAGCGCAGCAAAAGCCCGCCCTTTTCGACCCATTCCTGCAAGTCCGCTGTTTCCACAGGGTTCAGTTTTGCCACATCGGCCAGAACGATGACATCGGGATTGGCCAGCAGCACATCCAGCATCGTGCCTTCGATCAATTCGGCAACCGGGGCCAAGGCCTGTTCAAGGTAATGGGTGGGCGACAGCAGTTGCAGCCCTTCGGCATCGGCCTCGCCACCCATCAGGGCAATCTTGCGGCGTTTCAGGCTGTCATCTGTCAGGCTGACAGCGGCGGCAGACCGCACGCCCGCAATTTCAAACCGGGTGATGCGATTGCGCAGTTCGGGCGGCAGGTCCATGGCGATTTCGGCGCGCGCATCACCGGGCAGGAACGGCAGGGTCACACGCGCCAGTTCGCGGTCGATGCCCGCGGGATCAGGGCCGCGGGCGGCGATTTCGACGGATACGCCATCGCCTGCGGGCAGGCGGGTGGCCGCGACAGTAATGGTGCCATCGGCAAACACCGCCGGGTGCAAGGCCAGCACGGGACGCGGGCTTTCGAATACGGTGACATCGCCCTTGGATTCCAACGCGGCCAGCAGATCGGCGCGGCCCGCGTAATCAAGGCCGTCCGACAGCCAGACAGCATCGAAGTTTTCGTCCGGCAATGCGGCCGCCCAACCGGCAAGGTCGTTCGGCCCCCAGGCCTGCGGTTGAAGGGCAGCCAGACGTCCGGCCCAAGCCTCGGCCCCCTGAAAGATGATCTCGCCGGGGGCATCGGTCAGGCGGACCACGGCCACGCTGCGGCCCAGACGCGCGGCCTCATCCACCAGACCCGCCGCGCGGTCGATGCGGCGGGGCCAATCACGGGCATCGGCCCAAGTGCCGTCGATCAGCACCAGCAGCGGTCCGGTGCCGGGGGTGCGCGCGGTGGGGTTCAGGATGGGGCCGGCAAAGGCGATGATCGCTGCGGCAACGGCGGCCATGCGCAGCAACAAAAGCCACCACGGGGTTTTGTCGGTTTCGGTATCATCATCGGTCAGGCCCAGCAGCAGTGCCACACCGGGAAAGCGGCGACGGATCGGTGCGGGCGGCACGGCGCGCAGCAGCAGCCACAAAATGGGCAGGGCAATCAGGCCCAGCAACAGCAGCGGGGTGGCAAAACCGATGGGGCCGATCATGAACATCAGCGGCCCCCCTGCAGCGCCTGATACAGCCACAACAGCGCAGACTGCGCGGATTGGCCGGTATGGTGGCAATGATACTGCCAACCGACGGCGCGGGCGAGTGTGGCAAGCCTGTCCTTGCGGTCGGCCAGACGCGCCAGGTATCTGGTGCGCAAATCGCCCGCGCGCAGGGTTTCGTGGCGCATCGTGCCGCCCATCGATTCGAAAATCGTGCGGCCGTCAAAGGGGAAATCTTCTTCTGCCGGGTCCAGCACCTGTATCAGCGCGCCACGCACGCCGCGCCCGGCGGCGGTGGCAAGGGCTGCCTCGACCCCCGACAGATCGCCCAGAAAATCGGATGCAAATATGGCGCGGCCGTGGCTTGCCATCCCTTCGGTCAGGGGTACGCCGTATTCGGTGCCTGCGTCCTGCCCGTCCAATGCGGCGGCAATGCGCAGCAGGTGGTTGCGGCCCGACCGGGCGGGGGCACCGTCGCCCGCAAGGCCCACCCGTTCGCCCGCGCGCAGCAGCAGCACGGCAATGGCCAGCGCCAGAAGGCGCGCGCGATCGGATTTGGACGCGCGCGACGGATCGCCGGAAAACGCCATGGATTTGGCCGGGTCCACCCACAGTGTCACCGATTGCGCGGCCTGCCATTCACGTTCGCGGATGAAATGGGCATCACTGCGCGCCGATCTGCGCCAGTCGATCATGCGCGCGGGATCACCGGCATGGGCCGGGCGGTACTGCCAGAATTCATCGCCCAGTCCCGCCCGCCTGCGGCCATGTTCGCCAAACATCACGGTTGCGGCCAGATGTTCGGCCTCGGCCAGAAGGGCCGGCAGTGATTGGCCCAGCGTTTCGGCGCGGGCGCGGAGATCGGTCACGCTCACGCGGCGGCGTTCATTTTCAGGGCATGGTCCGTAACACGGTCAATCAGCGATGACAGAACCTCGCCACGGGCGCGCGCGGCGAATGACAACGACATGCGGTGGGTCAGCACGGGGCGCGCCATCGCGGCCACATCGGCCACCGACGGGGCCAGCCGCCCATCCAGCAGCGCACGCGCGCGCACTGTCAACATCAGGGCCTGCGCCGCACGCGGGCCGGGGCCCCATGACAACTGGCCTTCCAGATCTTTCCCCTCAACCTCGCCGGGACGGCAGGCGCGCACCAGATCAAGGATCGCCTCGACCACAGTATCGCCCACGGGCATACGGCGGATCACCGATTGCGCGGCCAGCAATTGATCGGCGGTAAACACCTGATGCGCCTCGGCATCTTCAACCCCGGTGGTGGCAATCAGGATATCGCGTTCGTTGGCGCGGGTCGGATAGTCGACATCGACCTGCACCAGAAAGCGGTCAAGCTGTGCTTCGGGCAGGGGATAGGTACCTTCCTGTTCAATCGGGTTTTGCGTGGCCAGCACATGGAACGGGCGACCAAGCGCGCGGTGTTCGCCGGCAATGGTCACCTCTTTTTCCTGCATCGCCTGCAGAAGGGCGGACTGCGTGCGCGGGGATGCGCGGTTGATCTCATCCGCCATCAGCAACTGGCAGAATACGGGGCCTTCGATGAACCGGAACGCGCGGCTGCCGTCCGGGGTGGTATCCAGCACCTCAGACCCAAGAATATCGGCGGGCATCAGGTCGGGCGTGAACTGGATGCGGTTCGCTTTCAGGCCCATCACGGTGCCCAGCGTATCCACCAGCCTTGTCTTGCCAAGGCCGGGCAACCCCACCAGCAGTGCATGACCGCCGCACAGCATGGATGACAAAACCAGCTCGACCACGCGTTCCTGTCCGATGAATCGGCGGTTGATGCTGTCTTTGGCCTGCGCCAGTGTCGCGCCGAGGGATTCGATTTCGGCAACCAAAGCAGCGGTATCGGCCATGACAAGCGTCCTTTCGGTTTATATGGTGCCATATGACCTAAGTAAGGTGTCGGGCACAAATGGCAAAAGCATCAGATGAATTGATCGTGAAACCTTCTGCCGAAGGTTTAGCGGCGTCCGTGCAGGCCGCAACCAAAAAAGGCGCGCCCCCGGTGCATCTGTGGAACCCGCCGTTTTGTGGTGACATTGATATGCGCATCCGGCGCGATGGCGTCTGGTTCCATGAGGGCACGCCCATCGGGCGACCGGGTCTGGTCAAGCTGTTTTCGGGCATCTTGAAGCGCGAGGGTGAGAAGTATTTCCTTGTGACACCGGTTGAAAAGGTTGGCATCGTCGTGGATGATGCACCGATGGTGGTGGTGGATTTTGCAGCCGAGGGCGCGGGCGAGGCCCAGGTTCTGACGTTTCACACGCTGACCGAGGATGTGGCGGTAGCGGGTGCAGCGCACCCGATCCGGGTGGCGCGCGATGCGCAAACGGGTGAACCGAGCCCCTATGTGTTGATCCGGGCGAACCTTGAGGCGTTGATCGACCGCAAGAGTTTTTACCGCCTCATTGATCTTGGCGTCCATGCAGTGCATGAAGGGCAGCGCTGGTTCGGCCTGTGGTCGGGTGGGCAATTCTTTCCGATCATCCTTTCTGCCGAATTGCCAGAATGACCCATAACTGAATGACCCCCACCTGATGCCCCGTTTTGCCGCCAATATTACCATGCTGTTTACGGAAGTTCCGCCATTGGAGCGGCCCGCCTATGCCCTGCAGGCGGGCTTTGACGGGGTGGAAATCCTGTTTCCCTATGATTTGCCGGTGGCGGACTGGACGCGTGCGCTGGATGGGGTGCCACTTGCACTGATCAACACGCCGCCGGGCGACTGGGCCAGTGGCGAGCGCGGGTTTGCCGCCGTATCGGGGATGGAAGCGCGGTTTCGCGACACGTTTCTGCGCGGGGCAGACTATGCAACGCGGCTGGGGGCGGGGCGGCTGCATGTGATGGCGGGCGTCGGCAAGGGGCCGGTCGCGGAAGAGGTGTTTCTGGCAAATCTGGCGTGGGCGACAGCGCAGGCACCGGATCTGCGCCTGACGCTGGAGCCGTTGAACCCGTCGGATATGCCGGGGTATTTTCTGAATGACTATGATCACGCGGCGCGGATGATCGACGATCTTGGCGCGCCCATGGTCGGGCTGCAATTTGATCTGTGGCACGCGACGCGCCTTTACGGACACGCAGCACCGGTGTGGGAGACGCATAAACACCGCGTCAGCCATGTGCAAATCTCGGGCTTTCCGAACCGGGCCGAGCCTGGAGGCGGCGGGTTTGATCTGACGGCGCTGTGCAATGATCTGGATGCCATGGGCTATGACGGGTTTCTTGCGGCGGAATATGTGCCCGCGGCGGGCACGCTGAAAGGGTTGGGGTGGTTGACCGCTCTCAAGGGACGCGCGGGGCTGATTGGGGTGGAGCCATGATCGCGGCCCGCTTTGCGCCCGTTCTGTTCGGGTTGATCCTGTCGGGGCTGATGTCCTGTGTCGTATCGGGCATCGCGACATGGCGCGCGCTTGGCACGCATCCGGGGTTCATCGGTGATTGGGCAGGATCATGGGCGGTATCTTGGGCCATTGCCTTTCCCACGGTCCTGATTGTGGCACCCGTCACCCGGCGCATTGCGGGTGCCCTGACCCGGTAAGGGGACAGGGCCATGATCTGCACGCCTTAAATTATGAAGAAATCATCCGCCGTCAGCACGGGGTTGCCCGCGAAATCGGCCAGCACGATCTGCCCGCCCGACGCGGACCCGTTGGAATCGTAGGTCAGCACCCCGGTTTTACCGTTGTAGATCAGGCGGTCATTGGCATCGACCGCACCGCCAAAGCCCACGACCTTGAACATATATGCGGCAAGATAGCCCGCGCCGCCAAGGCTGGGGAAGGCGGCATTGTCCAGCACGACCACATCCAGCGCGTCGTAGTCCAGAATGATATCCATTTCGGCCACGCCATTGCCCGCAGGCCGGGTGTTGAACACAAACGCATCGGACCCACCGCCGCCCGACAGCACATCGCGCCCTGCCCCGCCATACAAAAGGTCGGTGCCCGCGCCGCCGTACAACTGGTCATTGCCTGCGCCACCGATCAGGGTGTCATTGCCGTCATAGCCGGAAATGGTGTCTTGACCGGAACTGCCGACCAGACGGTCGCTGAGATAGGTGCCGGTGATGCGGTAGTTGGGGATGGTGGATGATACCAGAACGCTTTTGCTCGTTGCCATGATGGCCTCCTCTTGGGTTGCCCGCTGACCGGTGCGGGATGCACGACACATGCGCCCAAGACCCGCCGCTATCCAAATTCAAGACAGGCCGCGCAGGCTGTTATCCGATAGCAACGTGCCCTTGCAGCAGCCCCTGCCCTTGCCGTAGGTTGCGCGCACGTGCAGCAGGAGCATCCCATGGCCAGACAAGCCCCCGAAACCGAAGTTGTCACCGCATGGAAAGTGGCCTGCGATGGCGGCGAGGGTGCGTTGGGCCATCCGCGCGTCTGGCTGTCGATCGCCGAAGACAAGGGCTGGGTCGAATGCGGCTATTGCGACAAGCGTTATGTCCATGCGGATCATGCTGACCGGGCGAAGTGATCCTGCGATGGGCCTTGCGCGGGATCGGCGGGTTTTGCGCCGTGATCCTGTGCTATGGATTGGCCGCACTTGGCGGCGGGCTTATGGGCAATGGGCATAACCCGCGCGCAGGCGATATCCGTATCGGCCTTGTGATCGGGCCTATTCACACCGACCTGTTGATTCCGCTGACGCCGGTCGTGCGCGCAAGATTTGATTTCGCGGCCAATGCCGGCGTGCCGGTCACGGCCCCGGGGGCAGAATGGCTGCTGGTGGGGTGGGGCGCGCGCGAATTCTATACGACTGCGGGTACTTATGCCGATATCAGCGCCCACGCGGTCTGGACGGGGGTCACGGGCGACGACGCAGTGATGCGGATTGATGCCTTGGGGCGGATTGACGATTTTTCGCACATTCCGATGATTGCCTTGGACACTGCGCAGTTTTCAGCCCTGATCACGGTGATTGCCGCCGACATAGCGCGTGAGGGTGGGCCGGTGGCAATCGACCATCCGGGCTTTACCGTGACGGATCAGTTTTATGTCGCCAAAGGCCCGTTTCACATCTTGCGCACCTGCAATGTCTGGGTAAGCGAGGCATTTGCGCAGGCGGGCATCGCCTTTGGCCGATGGACGCCGACGCCCTATGCGGTGCGCGCGGCCTTGTGGCGCTTTCATCCGGACGCCTGACATGGCACATCTGTGCGAACGCAAAGGAGCCACCCCATGACCGCATTCGGCAAGGGCCACCATCTGCACCTGATCGACGGATCGGCCTACATTTTCAGGGCCTACCATGCATTGCCACCCCTGACGCGGAAATCGGATGGCCTGCCGGTAGGGGCAGTGGCGGGGTTCTGCAACATTCTTTGGGGCGAGATGACGCGCGATTCGGGGCGCGATGCACCCACACATATCGCGGTGATATTTGATCATTCCTCCAAGACCTTTCGCAACGAGATCTATCCGCTCTACAAGGCCAATCGCCCCGAACTTCCCGAAGATTTGCGCCCGCAATTCCCTCTGACACGCGCCGCCACCCGCGCCTTCAACGTGGCCTGCATCGAAATCGAGAACTATGAGGCGGATGACATCATCGCGACGCTTGCCCGGCAGGCGCGCGAGGCGGGCGGGGATTGCACGATCATCTCGTCCGACAAGGACCTGATGCAACTGATCGGCGGGGGCGTCGTGATGCGCGACCCGATGAAGAATGTGCGCATCGACGTGGACGAAGTGTTCGAAAAGTTCGGCGTTGATCCGGCCCGCGTGGTGGATGTGCAGGCGCTGGCGGGGGATTCAGTCGATAACGTGCCAGGCGCGCCGGGGATCGGGCTGAAAACGGCAGCGCTGCTTATTCAGGAATACGGCGATCTGGAAACGCTGCTGGCGCGGGCGGGCGAAATCAAGCAACCCAAACGCCGCGAGGCGTTGGTCGATAACGCGGACCTGATCCGCATCTCTAAACGGCTGGTGACGCTTGATGCGGAAACGCCGTTGGATTTCACGCTCGACAGTCTTGAGGTGCGGCTGCCCGACCCCGATCAGATCATGGCGTTTTTGAGGGAGATGGAATTCAACACTCTCACGCGCCGGGTGTCCGACAAACTTAATCTAAAGGTGCCCGCACCACAGGTGGCTGAAGAGACCGCGCACCCTACCCTGCCCTTTGATCACACCAAATACGTCTGCATCCGCGATATGGCGACTCTGGACCAGTGGATCGTTCGCATCCGCGATGTGGGGCATGTGGCGGTCGATACCGAAACCACGTCGCTGGACGAGATGCGCGCCGAATTGGTGGGGATCTCGCTGTGCGTGGATGCAGGGCACGCGGCCTATATTCCGCTGGGCCACAAGCAGGGCGGTGGTGATCTGTTCGGGTCATCCGAACTGGTTGCCGGGCAATTGCCATTGGATGATGTCTTGGCCGCGCTGAAGCCGGTTTTGCAGGATGCGGCGATCCTGAAAATCGGGCAGAACATGAAGTATGACGCGAAGATTTTCGCGCGCCACGGCGTCGATGTCGCCCCGATTGATGACACCATGCTGATGTCTTACGCGATGCACGGCGGGCTGCATAACCACGGGATGGATTTCCTGTCCGAGACGTATCTGGGTCATATGCCGATCCCGATCAAATCGTTGATGGGGTCGGGCAAAAGCATGGTTACCTTCGACCGTGTGGGCATTGATGACGCGGTGAAATACGCGGCTGAGGATGCCGATGTGACGCTGCGCCTGTGGCAGATGTTCAAGCCCCGCTTGCACCGCGCGCAGGTGACGACAGTGTATGAAACGCTGGAACGCCCGCTGGTGCCGGTGCTGGCGGCAATGGAAATGGCGGGCATTCAGGTCGACCGCGATACGCTGTCGCGCATGTCGAACGCGTTCGCGCAAAAGATGGCAGGGCTTGAGGCCGAGATCCAACAGGCGGCAGGGGTGCCGTTCAATGTGGGGTCACCCAAGCAACTAGGGGAAATCCTGTTTGATAAATTGGGCCTGCCGGGGGGCGAAAAAGGCAAGACCGGGGCCTATGCGACGGGGGCCGATATTCTGGAGGATCTGGCAACCGAACACCATCTGCCGGGGCTGGTACTGGATTGGCGGCAGCTTGCGAAACTGAAATCGACCTACACAGACGCCCTTCAGGATCACATCAACCCCGATACGGGCCGCGTCCATACGTCTTATTCGATTGCAGGGGCCAACACCGGCCGCCTCGCCTCCACCGACCCGAATCTGCAGAACATCCCCGTGCGATCCGAAGAGGGCCGCCGTATCCGCGAGGCGTTTGTGGCACCTGCGGGGCGGGTGCTGGTCAGCCTCGACTACAGCCAGATCGAATTGCGCATCCTCGCCCATATCGCCGACATACCCGCGCTGAAACAGGCGTTCGCCGATGGCATCGACATTCATGCGATGACCGCGTCCGAGATGTTCAACGTCCCCTTGGATCAGATGACCAAGGATATCCGCAGCCGCGCCAAGGCCATCAACTTTGGCGTGATCTACGGGATTTCCGGCTTTGGCCTTGCGCGCAATCTGCGCATTCCGCGCGCCGATGCGCAGGGCTTTATCGACCGCTATTTCGAACGCTTTCCGGGAATTAAGGAATACATGTCCGAAACCATCAAGTTTGCCCAAGC
>JANNKX010000015.1:0-8779 GCA_031396505.1 Rhodobacterales bacterium | reverse complement strand
TGCAGACCCGCCCGATGACCCGCCGGGCGTCAGCAACCGATCATCCACCCGCCACGGGTTCACCGCGTTGCCGTAGACCGACGTTTCATTCGACGATCCCATGGCAAATTCGTCCATGTTCAGCTTGCCCAGCATCACGGCGCCCGCATCAAACAGCTTGGCCGTGACCGTGCTTTCATATTCGGGCTTGAAGCCTTGCAGGATACGCGACCCCGCCTGCGACGCGACCCCCTTGGTGCAGAACAGATCCTTGATCCCCAATGGAATGCCGCACATCGCCGGGGCATCGCCTGCCTTGATCCGCAGATCCGCTGCCCGCGACTGGTCCAGCGCTGTTTCCGGCGTTTTATGCACGAATGCATTAAGCCCATCACCCGCATCCATTGCCGTCAGACAGGACATCGTCAGATCAACCGCCGAAATGTCACCCTTGCGCAGCGCGTCGCGTGCCGTTGCAATCGTCCAGGTATTTGCAGTCATTCCACCACCTTCGGCACGGCAAAAAATCCCTCTCGCGCATCCGGTGCGTTTTTCAGAACGGCCGCCTGCATCTCACCGTCCGTCACCACATCCGCGCGACGTTTCAGACGCATCGGTGTGACGCTCGTCATCGGTTCGATGCCCGTCACATCGACCTCGTTCAACTGCTCCATGAACCCAAGGATGCCTGATAGTTCTGCGGCAAGTGCGGGCAATGCCGCCTCCTCCACCCGGATGCGGGCCAGTTTCGCCACCTTGCGCGCGGTATCTGTATCAATCGCCATCAGTGCCTCCGGAACGTAGCACCCCCGTTTAGCTGTGCTGCGCGCGCCCCGCAAGCAATTGCCATCGGGCGCGCGCCTTTACATCGGCGGGTCGGGCCGATGCGGCGACAAGCCCATATCGCGCCGCAGATAATCGTTCAACGGGGTGTGCGCCACGCGCGGCTGCCCCCGGTGCCGCAACAGCCGCAACAGCAGCGTGCCTGCGACGCGCAAACGCCCGTGCTTTGAAATCACCTGATCCAACGCATGGCTCAGGGGTATCGTTTCGTGATCGAACGTCATGTTCATTATGGCACCAAAGACCGCTGCGCCGCGCGCAGACCGATCCCTTTTGAAAAAGGTGAAAAAGAAGGTCAGGCTGCGGCCCTTGTCATCCGCAAAGACCGGGTGGCGTGGTGGGTTGGGGTGCGTGATGGCCGATGCGGCGTCAGCGCGGGCGGATCAGTGTCGGTGCGACCCCGTAAGCCCGTCGATAACCGCGGCAGCGCCAAGGCACCATACGCAAAGGGCGAATATCATTTTCATCATGGAACGCCTCCTTCGCTTTTCGTGCGGTTACTTCACAGAGTGTTACACGCAAAGCGCGATTCGGGCAAAGCCTGATTGCCCTGCATTCTCATTTCCATGCCATCTGCGATCAGGCAAGTAACGTCGCATGGGTAACCTGCCCCACAGTTTACCCGATCACGCAATGTTTCAAAAGTCTTAACGCGGCCCTGTGGATAACTTTGTAAATACATGATATCGTTATTAAATATCACGAAATTGACAGCCGTCAATTTTCGGCTCGCCTGCCCGCAAAGAATGCTTTCAGCATCGCCTCGGCGTCGCCTGCACCAATCCCGTCATACACTTCTGGCACATGATGGCACTGCGGATGCGCAAACACCCGCGCCCCATGCGCCACGCCGCCCGATTTTGGATCGCCCGCGCCATAATACACCCGCGCGACCCGCGCGGCCGCAATCGCACCCGCACACATCGCACACGGCTCCAGCGTCACATACAGATCGTGGCCCACCAACCGCTCGCTGCCCCGCGCCGCACAGGCCGCCCGGATCACCAGCATTTCGGCATGCGCCGTCGGATCGCCCAGTTCCCGCGTCCGGTTGCCTTCGGTCGCCACAACCTGCCCCTGCAACACCATGACCGCGCCAACTGGCACTTCGCCGCGCGTCCCCGCCGCGCGCGCCGCCGCCAGTGCCATATCCATGAATGACTGAAATTGCGTCACGCGAAACCGCCCTTGCTGCTGTGTCCATGTTCAAATACTCACCTTTTCACCGCACTGCCACCCCGCGCCCCCGTGAAGGATACCGCACATGGCCGAAACACCCGCAAAAACCCTGCCTGGCGAACGCATCGCCAAAGTTCTTTCGCGCGCGGGCGTCGCCTCGCGGCGTGAGGCGGAACGCATGATCGAGGCAGGTCTTGTTGCCGTAAATGGCAAGCCAATCACCAGCCCCGCGCTGAACGTGCTGCCATCGGACAAGATCACGGTCGAGGGGCAACCCATTGCCGCCGCTGAACCCGCACGCCTGTGGCTGTATTACAAACCCGAAGGGCTGGTCACATCGGCCTCCGACGAAAAGGGCCGCGCGACAGTGTTTGAAAACCTGCCCGAGGACATGCCGCGCGTGATGTCCGTGGGTCGGCTCGATTTGAATTCCGAAGGTCTGTTGCTGCTGACCAATGATGGCGAATTGAAACGGCGGCTGGAACTGCCCTCCACCGGCTGGCTGCGCAAGTACCGCGTGCGGGTGAAGGGAAACCCGACCGACGTCGATCTGGAACCCCTGCGCCGTGGCATAACCGTGGACGGCGAACGGTTTCAGCCGATGACGGTCACAATGGATCGCCACCAAGGGTCGAACGCGTGGCTGACCGTAGGCCTGCGCGAGGGGCGAAACCGCGAAATCCGCCGTGCGGTAAATGCCATCAACCTGACCGTGAACCGCCTGATCCGCGTCAGCTATGGCCCCTTTCGGCTTGGCGAAATGGAACCGGGACAGGTCGATGAGGTACGCCCCAAGGTGTTACGCGACCAGTTGGGCCTGACCGATGACACCACCACAAAGCCACAAAAACCCGGAACCGCACCGGAAAGGCCTGCGCGGGGCCCGCGCGTCGCGGCCAAATCCGGTGCCAGGCCGGTGGTCAAGCCGCGCCGGGGCGGCTGAGGCAGTCGCGCCGCGCGCTGCTGATTTGCAAAAGATCGGGCCTGCGTTGCGGGTTACCCTTGCAGCGCCCCGTGTCCCTGTGGTTTCTGCACCCAGCGCCATACAGTAAGGAATAACGAAAGCCATGAACGTGTCGTGCGGGTTTCATCGCAAGGTGGCCGTCCTTGCCGTGACGTTTTTGGCAGGCTGCAACAGCATCATCATTGCGCCACCTCCTGCCCCGCCCACCAGTGTTGTTCTCCCGTTGCCGCCTGCTGCGCCTGTTATCGCACCGTCTGCAGCCAGTGAGGCGATGCGGGTCTATTACGCCCAAGTGCAGACACGCCTTGTCAGCCAGGGCCTGCTGCGCACCGATGCGGGCACCACCGACGCGCCGTTCAATGACCGCATGCTGGCCGAAAACTTTATCCGTGTCGCGTTGTTTGATGAATACACCAGCGGCCCGACGGGGCCGGTGCAGCGCGAAACCGCGAGCCGCCTGCGCCGTTGGGATGCCCCGGTGCGGGTTGGCCTGCGCTTTGGCGCTTCGGTCCCCGCCGACGTGCGCGCCACAGACCGGGCGCGTGTTGCCTCATATCTTGCGCGGCTGGCGCAACTGACCGGGCACCCGATCAGCCTGAATGACACCAACCCGAATTTCATCGTCGAGGTCGTGAACGAGGATGAACGCCGCGCACTGGGTCCCCGGATTGCGGCATCCCTGCCCGGCCTTGCGGCGGTCGACATTCGCGGCATCACCGATCTGCCGCGGTCAACCTATTGTCTGGTCTATTCCTCTGCCGAGGCTGGCAATTCGACTTACACGCGCGCCTATGCCGTGATCCGCGCCGAACACCCCGATTTGCTGCGCCTGTCATGCTATCATGAAGAGATTGCCCAAGGCCTGGGTCTTGCCAATGACAGCCCGACGGCACGCCCTTCGATCTTCAATGATGACGAAGAATTTGCGTTGCTCACGCGGCAAGATGAGGCAATGCTGCAGATGTTGTACGATCCTGCCCTTACACCCGGCATGACAGAGGCGCAGGCGCGGCCTATCGTGACCTCGATCGCCATGCGGTTGGTCGGCGAGGATACCTAAAGCCATTTCAACACGGAGAGCAGTTCCATGGTTTTCGATTTTCTGAAAGGCGAATTCATTGATGTCATCAGCTGGCTGGATGACACGCGCGATACGATGGTCTGGCGGTTTGAACGGCGCGGACAGGCGATCAAATACGGGGCCAAACTGACGGTACGCGAAGGCCAGTCGGCAGTGTTCATCCATGAAGGACAGCTTGCCGATGTGTTCGGGCCAGGCCTGTACATGTTGGAAACCAACAACATGCCGATCATGACCACGCTGCAACATTGGGATCATCTGTTCGACAGCCCGTTCAAATCCGAAATCTACTTTGTGAACACCACCCGTTTCAATGATCAGAAATGGGGCACCAAGAACCCGATCATGACGCGTGATCCCGAATTCGGCCCCGTACGCATCCGCGCCTTTGGCACCTATGCGATGCGCGTCACCGATCCGGGCAAGTTCATGACCGAAATCGTGGGCACCGACGGCGAATTCACCGCCGAGGAAATCAGCTTTCAGATCCGCAATGTGATCTTGCAAGAGGCCAGTCGCGTCTTGGCAGCATCGGACATTCCGGTTCTGGATATGGCGGCGAACACGGGTGATCTGGGCCGCATCATCACCACGGCGATCACGCCGAAAATTGCCGAATACGGGCTGACCCTGCCCGAGTTCTATATCGAAAACATCAGCCTGCCCGAAGAGGTGGAAAAGGTGCTGGACAAGCGCACCTCGATTGGCATCGCGGGCGATCTGAACAAGTACATGCAGTTCAACGCGGCCGAAGGCATGGATCAGCCGGGCGGCGCCATGGGCGCCGCAATGGGTGCTGGCATGGGTGCCGGCATGGGTATGGGCATGGCGCAGAACATGGGGCCGTGGGGGGCACAGGGAGGCGCAGGTCAGACGCCGCCACCACCACCCGCCGCGGGCAAGGTCTGGCATGTGGCGGAAGCGGGGGCCAGCAAGGGCCCGTTCACCGAAGCCGATCTGGCGGGTATGGCCGCTGCCGGTACGCTGAATGCGGGCACCATGGTCTGGACCGGTGGGCAGGATGGCTGGAAGCCTGCCGCCCAAACCGATCTGGCGCGCCTGCTCGCACAAGTGCCACCACCGCCACCGCCCGCCGGGTAAGACCTTGCCCGCGGCAACCGAAACACATTTTCCCTGCGTGCAGTGCGGGTCTGACCTGCGCTATGCGCCGGGGCAGACGCAGCTGACCTGCGATCATTGCGGGCATGTGCAGGCCATTCCGGCCAGCGGCACCCGCCGCCGCAGTCGCGCCTTGGGCGAGTTGGACCTTGCGCGCGGGCTGGCCGATGATTTGCCACTCACCGCATCAAACGAGGTTCGCACCACATCGTGCCCGTCATGCGGCGCGCGGATCGAATTTCAGGGCACGGACCACGCCACCGAATGCCCGTTCTGCGCGACGCCCGTGGTGGTGGATACCGGCACAGAGCGCCAGATCAAGCCGCAGGCCCTGATCCCGTTCGTGTTGAACGAAGGGCAGGCGCGCGCGGCGATGGTGGCGTGGATGGGCAACCTGTGGTTTGCGCCCAACACCCTGCTGGAATACGCCCGCAAGGGCCGCGCCCTGAACGGTGTCTATGTGCCATTCTGGACGTTTGATGCCGATACGCACAGCCAATATTCAGGCGCGCGCGGCGTCTATTATTTTGAGACGCGCAGCGTCACAGTCAACGTGAATGGCAAGACCGAAAAACGGCAGGAACAGGTCCGCAAAACACGGTGGACGCCCGTATCCGGTACGGTCGACGCGCGGTTTGACGATGTGCTGGTGATGGCTGCGACCAGCCTGCCGCCGCGTCTGGGCAAAGACCTGACTCCGTGGGACCTGACAGCGTTGCAGCCTTATTCGCCCGATTTTCTGGCCGGAT
This sequence comes from Rhodobacterales bacterium, assembly GCA_031396505.1. Taxonomy (GTDB): domain Bacteria; phylum Pseudomonadota; class Alphaproteobacteria; order Rhodobacterales; family Rhodobacteraceae; genus JAAFHS01. The sequence goes on along the minus strand of JANNKX010000015.1, from coordinate 2,865 downwards.
TTCGGGCCGAAGGGTACACCATCGGGCTGGCAGATGGGCATGCGGGCGGACGCGCGCAGATGGCACAGATCATCGACCGTGATGTGCGCCGTGATATTGGCGGCGATGAACAGCAGGTCAGCACAATAGACACCGATTGGTTGGACGAGACGTTCAAGCACATTCTGCTACCGGTCTGGATGGCAGCCTATAGGTACAATGCCAAAAGCTATCGCTTTGTCGTCAATGGCCAGACGGGCGAGGTGCAGGGCGAACGCCCGTGGTCCGCGTGGAAGATCGGCTTTGCCATCCTTGGCGTGGCGGTCATTGGCGTGACCATCGCCTATCTGGTGAACCCCGAGGCCTTTGCCCCCCTGATCAGCCGCATCCGTGGCCTTTTCGGTCTGGGCTAAACCACACGCGCTGGCACGCCCACGGCTGTGCGCCTGGCGGGAACGTCACAGATCACAACCGCATTTGCACCAATGCGTGCGTGATCGCCAATGGTCACCGGCCCGATGATCCGCGCGCCTGCGCCGATATCGACATGCCCGCCGATCACCGGCACGCCCTTGCCGTTGGTGCCAATCGTCACTTGTTGAAAGATCAGGCAATTTGGCCCGATCACGGCGTCCTTGTGGATCACGATGCCATTCGGGTGCGGCAGCATCAGCCCGCCGCCGATCTGCGCCGTGATCGAGATATCAGCCTGTGACAGGACCGACCACATCCGGTGCAGCAGCAGCCACATGGCCTTGACGGGCCGTCGTAGCGGCCCGCGCGCGCCCTGAAACCCGCGCATTGCGCGCAGCAGGCCCCGCGTGCGCAAGGGCAAGGCCCGCGACGCCTCACGCGGCCAATCGGGCGCGGTGGCCGAAACGGTGTCTTGCGGCAGGCCTGGGGCCGGGTGATGCGTGTCCATTGCACGCTGACGATAAGGGCTGTCACCACGCGGTCAAGACCGCGCGGGTTGACTTTTGTACGTCGGCCCCGGCAAAAGGCGCGATCAACGCCAGAGGTATGATGCGCACCCTGCCCCACGCCCGTATTGCAGAACTGCCCAACCCCTATTTCGGCAAAGTTCGCGATTGTTATGATCTGCCGGATGGTCGGCGCATTCTGATCTCATCCGACCGAATTTCGGCCTTTGACCAGATTTTGGCAAGCATCCCCTTCAAGGGGCAGGTCTTGACGCAACTCGCGCGGTACTGGTTTGACCGCACAGGTGATATCTGCCCCAATCATGTGCTGTCGTACCCGGATCCGAATGTGGTGATCGGGCGGCATCTGACCATTCTGCCGGTGGAAATCGTGGTGCGCGGTTATCTGGCGGGCACGACGGGGACATCGGTTCTGACGATGTACAAACAGGGCCAGCGCGCGATGTACGGCCATGTGTTGCCAGACGGGATGCGCGACAATCAGGTGCTGGCCCAGCCAATCATCACGCCGACATCCAAGGAATTCGACGGCGGGCACGACGCGCCGTTGACGGCGGTGGAGATCGTGGCGCAGGGGTTGCTGACGCGGGCGCAGTGGGACGCGGTGTCGGGCTATGCAATGGCGCTTTTTAAGCGCGGGCAGGCGATGGCGGCGGCGCGGGGGTTGATCCTGGTTGATACGAAATACGAATTCGGGCTGGACGCAGAAGGGCAAATTCTGCTGGCAGATGAGATTCATACGCCCGACAGCAGCCGATACTGGCTGGCAGATGGTTATGCAGCAGCCTTTGACGCAGGCACGCGCCCGCCGTCGTTTGACAAGGATGTGATCCGGTCATGGGTGGTGGCGCGCTGCGACCCCTATACCGACCCGATCCCCGAGATTCCGGCCGAGATGATTGCAAAAACAAGTGCGGTTTACGTGCAAGCCTATGAGGCGATCACGGGTCAGGCGTTCGTGCCCGACCTTGGCGGCGAGACGGTGCTGGCGCGGGTGCGGGCAAATCTGGCACCTTATTTCACCACCTGACGATTTTACGCTAAGCACAGAAAAAAGACCGGGGGGACGACCATGATTCTATCCTGTGGCGAAGCACTGATCGACATGCTGCCACGCGAGACATCCGCAGGCGAGGCTGCGTTTGCACCTTATGCCGGAGGGGCGGTGTTCAACACGGCGATCGCGCTTGGGCGGCTGGGGGTGGCATCGGGGTTCTTTTCTGGGCTGTCGAACGATCTGATGGGCGAGATTCTGGTCGACACGCTGGCGGCATCGCAAGTGGATACCAGCCTTGCGGCACGGTCGAACCGGCCCACGACGCTGGCGTTTGTCAAGCTGGTGAACGGGCAGGCAACCTATGCGTTTTACGATGAGAATACGGCGGGGCGGCTGCTGTCTGTCACGGAACTGCCCGTCATTCCTGCGGCGGTAAATGCGCTGTTTTTTGGGGGAATTTCCTTGGTGAATGACCCGGCAGCCAGCACCTATGAGGCGTTGCAGGCGCGGGAATGCGGGGCACGCGTGACGATGATTGATCCGAACATCCGCCCCGGCTTCATCACGGATGAGGCAGGCTATCGCGCGCGGATCGCACGGATGATGGGCCGCGCGGATATCGTGAAACTGTCGGACGAAGATCTGCACTGGCTGATGGGGCCGGGCGATCTGGTGGCCGTTGCACGCAAGCTGATCGGCACAGGGCCGCGCGTGGTGTTCCTGACCGAAGGGGCCAAGGGCGCACGGGCGGTGACGGCCACGCAAGACCGGTTCGTGGCGGCGACCAAGGTGATGGTCGCCGATACGGTGGGCGCAGGCGATACGTTCAACGCAGGCGCACTGGCGGCGCTGGACCGGGCGGGTGTGCTGACAAAGACGGGGATTGCGGGCATCAGCGACGCGGTGCTGGATGCGGCGTTATCGCTGGGGACACGGGCGGCGGCGGTG
>JANNKX010000414.1:0-2767 GCA_031396505.1 Rhodobacterales bacterium | reverse complement strand
CGGCGGCAGGCGCAGCAGGTCAGCGGCATGATCGAGCAGGAAATTCCCTGGCTGGCGCTGGATGACTGGCAAATGCAGGCGCTGCAGAAAGAGCGGGCGTTGCGCGCCGATCTGGCCGCCCTGACCGGCAGTGACGGTGGCAATGACGGCGGCCGGCCTGACGAGGCGACGGCCGGGCAGATCGCGGCGATCGAGGATAAGTTGCGCGTCATTGCGGGTTTGAAGAAGGGTCTTGGCGTGAAGCGGCGGGAACATCGCAGTTTCGCGCGCACGTCCGGCAACAAGAGCCGCATCGATGCGGTGCTGATCGAGGGCGGGGTCGGGCTGGCGCGGCCGCTGGAGGCGCTGGACGTGCCGCCTTTGGACGTGAACACCCTGTCGGGGGTGATGCAGTTTTCGGTGGACTGTGGCCATGGCTATTCTGCGGTGGCCGAGATGGCCCTGATCCCACATGCGCGTGAGCAGCTGCTGACCAAGATCATGCCGGTGCTATACGACACGGCGGCGCTTTGCCCCCGCTTTGATGCCTTCATGGCGCGGGTGCTGCCGGATCCGGCGATGCGGGCCTATGTGCAGCGGTGGCTTGGCCTCAGCCTGACCGGGTTGACGGTGCAGAAGCTGGCCTTCTGGTACGGGGCCGGGGCGAACGGCAAATCGGTGCTGATCGATCTGGTCGCGCGGATGATGGGCAATTACGCGGCGACAGCCAAGATCGAATCGCTGACGGGCAAGAACAAGCGCGGTGGCGGCGATGCCACGCCCGATCTGATGCCACTGTTGGGGGCGCGCCTGGTGCGGGCCTCGGAGCCGGAAGAGGGCGAGCGGTTTCAGGAGGGCCTGATCAAGGAATTGACCGGCGGCGAGCCTATCCTGGCGCGGGCGCTGCATTCGGATTTCCTGCAGATCCTGCCGCGGTTCAAGCTGACAATTTCGGGCAACCACAAGCCGGAGATCCGGGGCACGGATGACGGTATCTGGCGGCGGATGATGCTGGTGCCCTGGGATGTGCAGATCCCGGAAAAGGACCGCGATCCCCTGCTGGGTGAAAAGCTGTGGGATGAGCGGTCGGGCATCCTGAACTGGCTGGTCGAGGGCCTGCTGGGCTATCTGGAAGGCGGGCTGGCGGAACCTGCGCAGGTGCTGGCCGCCACCAAGGATTTCCGCGAGGAAAGCGACCCGGTGGGTGCCTTCCTTGCTGCCTGTTGCCATGTGTCGGGCGAAGAACGTGACCGGATATCGGCCCGTGATCTGGGCGAGGCGTTCAATTTCTGGCGCAGCCGGATCGGCGAGAACGAATGGAAGCTGGGGTCGGTGGCCCGCAAGCTAAAAGAAAAATCAAAACGCTGGAAAAGCCCGGTCACCGGGCGCGGCTTCACTGAACACAAATCCAGTACGATGAGTTACATCGGCATCGCCTTTGTCGTTGAGTTCGGGGCCGCGTTTCGTGATGCACCGCGCGACCATCAGGGCCGCATCCTGCGCACCCGATCGGACGACAGCAGATCGGACGACAACAGATCGGGCGGTGCCTATGAGTGAGCGCACCTTGTGGCAATCGGTGGTGTTTCAAGCCTTCATCGACGCGACCTGGCAACCCTCGGCCTGGCACGCTACTGAAAACCGCCGCGAACAGCAGATCGCCGATGCCTGGATACGGGGCTGCGGTCGGAATTTCCGCCGCGTCTGTGCCTATGCCGACCTTGATCCGGACTTTCTGAGCCGTGCCTATGTGCGGGGACGTGTCAATCCTGACCGTTTGCGCGCGCATACCACGGGTCACGTAAAAGGTGCCGCATGACACCCCGGACCCCGTTTTTTCGTCTGATGGGGATACTTGGGAGGAAAAACAAGGGTTTACGGGAGGACGAAAATTGATCAGGGGTCCGGGGGAAAGATAACAGGATCAAAGGGATACGGGGCGTTTTGGGGTATGTGGGAGGAGTGGGACCACGTTTTGCACCTACACATATGCGCGTAGTTAAACGGTAGGTCTCTTTCAATAAAAACCTCTCTAGTAGAACTGGGTAAAAGTCATCCCTATTGTCCCTATAAACCCAAAACAGCCTGTAAAGCATTGAATTAAAAAAGAAAGAAGTGGCGAGTAGGTGAAAAAATACAGTCCCATTTGGGAGGATAATCCTCCCGTCAGATGATGAAGAATACAATATCTTGTGGTTTTAGTGCGTCAGGCAACAATATGTGGATCAGGGGCGGTGACATGAAGCAGGGATTTGACAAGCGCGATGCCATAATGGCGCAGATGACGCCCGTTGGCATGAAAGCGGCTGAGTTTGTGGCGATGCCGGAGGCTGGCCGGATGGCGGCGATAAAGGCGGCGGCTGTGCCGCCGGTGGCCTGCGGGCCTGCGGTGCATTCGGCACCGGCGCGCGGGTTTCATCTGGTGACCAGCCCGATCGGCATGATCCCGGACGGCGCGGACGGCTGGAAAGCGGAACAGGTGGCCTATCGCGGTCGCTCCGTGTTGCGGCGTGGCGATGTGTTCGACGACATGAATGCCCGGTCGCGCGCGGCGGGCAGGCCGGCGCCGTTCGATGAGGGGCAGATGTGGGTGGCGCGGCGCTACCGGGCGCTGACCGAAGGGCGGGCGGCAGGCGGGGTTAAGTGTTCGAGCATGGCCGGTGGAAGTGGCGGCGGTGGTGATGGCGCGCGGGGTTTTATGGATCATTACATCGCCGACGGTGAGGTGCTGGCCCAGCTGGTGGCGGCGATAGGCTCTGGTGCTTCGATGGTGATGCGGCGGGTCAGG